>JBCDDI010000174.1:0-6940 GCA_039180365.1 Pseudomonadota bacterium | reverse complement strand
GGAGGCACAGATTGCCCAGGACTTTTCGTGATGAGTCACGAGAACGCCATGGAGCGGTCATGAGAGCGCGCCGATGAACCCGAAACTTGGCGAGCTCGAGGCCTACCCCTTCGAGCGTATGAACGCACTGAAAGCCGGCACCGTCGGTAACCCGACCCATGCGCCGGTGGCCCTTTCCATCGGCGAACCGAAGCACCCGCCACCGGACTTTGTGATTGCGGCCATGACCGACCCCGAAGCGCTGTCCGCGGATCTGGCCACCTATCCGGCGACCCGCGGCGCCGAGGCCCTGCGCGAGCAGATCGCCCGCTGGATCAGCTTCCGCTTTCAGGCCGACGTGGACCCCGGGTGCGAAGTGCTGCCGGTTGCGGGCACCCGGGAAGCCCTGTTCTCCTTTGCTCAGGCGGTCTGCGGGCGCAAAGCCGATGCCATCGGCATCCTGCCGAACCCCTTCTATCAGATCTATGAAGGCGCCGTGCTGCTGGCAGGTGCGACGCCCTACTACGTGAACTGCACGGCAGGGAACGGCTTTCTGCCCGACTACCGGAGCATTCCGGAAAACCTGTGGGCACGCTGTGAGCTCCTCTATCTGTGCTCACCAGGAAATCCCACGGGACGCTGTCTCGATCGGGAGACTCTGCTCTGGCTCATGGACCAGGCCGACCGCCACGATTTCGTGATCGCTGCCGATGAGTGCTACTCGGAGCTCTACCCCGATGAGGCAGCACCCCCCCTCGGTATGCTCGAGGTCGCCGCCGCAGCCGGCCGCACGGACTTTCGACGCTGCGTGGTGTTTCACAGTCTATCGAAACGATCGAATCTGCCCGGACTGCGCTCCGGTTTCGTCGCCGGCGATCGGCGCATCCTCGATAAGTACTTTCAGTACCGCACCTATGAAGGCTGCGCCCTTGGCGCCCACGTGCAACGGGCCAGCCAACTGGCCTGGGGTGACGAAGCCCACGTCCGGGCCAACCGTGCCCTCTATCGGGAGAAATTTGCAGCGCTGACGCCCATGCTCGCGCCGGTCTTCAAGTTTCCCTCACCAGAAGGCGGGTTCTATCACTGGCTCGATGTCGGCGGTGATGATGCCGCCTTCACGCTCGGGCTCTTTCGCGACGAACACATTACCGTGCTGCCCGGCAGTTTCCTTGGCCGCACGGCCAATGGCGTAAATCCCGGCGCCGGCTACGTTCGCGTTGCCTGGGTCGCACCGCTGGAAGATTGCCTGGATGCCGCGGAACGGCTGACACGCTGGGCAGCAGAGAATGTGGTAGCTTAGCGGCCCTTCAGAAACCCGACGGCCACAGGGGCCATGGAAGCAAGATGACTGAGATATACGCCTTCGGCATAGGCGTTGCCGCGTCGGATGCGGCGGGCGCCCCCCTCGACTGTTATTTCCCGGCGCCGCAGAAGGGCGTTGCGGGCACCACGGCGGCGGCCGTCCGCAGTCACTTTGAGCCGGGCACCAGCAGCGCCGACGCCGCGGCCGTCGCCGCGTTTCTCGAGGCAGCGGCGGACGAGGCGCTGGCGCCGTTGAAGCCGCTCCTTGACGCAGACCGACCGCTGACCGTCGTGCGCCTCGATGAGGATGGCCCCATCGGCTCGGTGGCTGAGGCCTATCTGAAACTCCATCTGCTCTCCCATCGGCTGGCGCTGCCGAACAGTCAGAACCTGGACAACATCTTTGCGCACCTGCCGAATGTCGCCTGGACCAGCGACGGGCCGATCGCCATCGGAGAGATTGACGCGGCCCTGGCAACAGCCCGCGCCGCTGGACGCCCCCTCGACGTCTATTCCGTTGATAAGTTTCCGCGTATGACGAACTACGTGATTCCTGCCGGTGTGCGCATTGCCGATGCAAGCCGCGTCCGACTCGGTGCCTACCTCGGTGAAGGTACGACCGTCATGCACGAAGGTCAGATCAACTTCAACGCCGGTGCCCTGGGTCCGGGAATGATCGAAGGCCGCATCAGTCAGGGCGTTACCGTTGGCGCGCACAGCGACCTCGGTGGCTCCTCGAGCACCATGGGCACCCTGTCCGGCGGCGGCGAAATTGTCATCAGCGTTGGTGAACACTGCCTCATTGGCGCCAATGGCGGCACCGGCATCCCCCTCGGCGACCGCTGCACGATCGCTGCCGGTGTCTACATCACGGCAGGAACTCCGGTGGTGGTCCTCGATGAAGACGGCAACGAGCTGCAGATGGTGAAGGCCCGGGAGCTTGCAGGAGCATCGGATCTGCTCTTTATCCAGAACAGCAGCAACGGTCGCATCGAATGTCGCACGAACCGCAAAGCCATCGCCTTGAACGAGGCGCTGCACGCGCACAACTGACCGTGAACGCCCCCGACACTGCAGCGGACACAAGGGCCGTCGCCGCACTCACGGCGGAGCTCATTGAGCGCGAGAGCGTGACACCGGAAGACGCCGGCTGCCAGGCACGCATGGGTGAACTGCTTGAAGCCCAGGGTTTCGAGCTGACCTCGCTGCCCTTTGGAGACGTCGAAAATCTCTGGGCCGTCCGCAGGAATCCGGGACAGGGCGAAGACGAACCGATGCTTGTGTTCGCAGGGCACACGGACGTGGTACCAAGCGGTCCCGCCGAGGCCTGGCGCTCCCCACCCTTCACCCCTACCGCTGCTGACGGCCTGCTTTACGGTCGTGGCGCTGCCGACATGAAAGGCAGCCTGGCAGCCATGATTCACGCCACCGGTGCCTTCATCGATCGCTACCCGGATCACCGCGGCAGCATTGCCTACCTGATCACGAGCGATGAAGAAGGGGTTGCCGTCGACGGCACCGTGCGCGTCGTTGACTGGCTGGAGGAACAGGGTATCCGTCCAGCCTATTGCATCGTTGGGGAACCCTCTTCCTCCGAGCGCCTTGGCGACGTTATCCGCATCGGGCGTCGCGGCTCCCTGAACGGGCGCTTGCAGGTTTCCGGCGTTCAGGGACATGTTGCCTATCCCGACCAGGCGGACAATCCCATCCATGCCGCTCTTGCCGGTCTCCAGGCCCTGGCGGCCGTGCACTGGGACAACGGCAACGACGCCTTCCCGCCGACAAGCTTTCAGATTTCGAACATCAACGCCGGCACAGGGGCAACGAACGTTATCCCCGGGAGCCTGGAGGTGCTGTTCAACCTGCGTTTTTCAACCGAACAGACCGCGCCCGGTCTCGAGCAGAAAATCGACGCGCTGCTCGCCGAGCACGGTATTCAAGACCCCGTCGAATGGGCGCTGTCCGGCAACCCGTTTCAGACCGCAGGGCCTGACTTCATCGAGTTGGTCAGCGACAGCATTGAAGCTGAGCAGGGTTTCCGTCCGGAAGCATCCACCGGCGGCGGCACTTCCGACGGACGTTTCATTGCACGCCTTGGGACCGAGATTGTTGAGCTCGGCCCGGTGAACGCGTCGATTCATTCCATCGACGAACACGTCGCGATAGAAGATCTCGGTCGCCTGGCAAGAATCTACGAAGGAATCCTGTCACGGCTGCTCGGCCCGTGAGCTTCCGCGACACCGTCCCGGTGCGCCGTGGGTAAGGCGATCGCTCTCGGCGTTCTCATCTTTCTGGTTGTGATCATCGCCCGGGCACCCGCCTCCCTGATCACCACCGCGCTGCCCGATCAGGCACGAGCACAGCTGGTGAACCTTGACGGCACACTCTGGGGCGGTGCCGGCGACCTCCTCGTTGAGGGCGTCGCGATCGGCCGCCTCGACTGGGCGCTTCAACCTGTCACATTTCTGAAAGGTCGCGTTGGCTATGATCTGGCGCTGAGCGGGGGTGAGCTCACCCTCGATGGAGAAGCTTCTGCCGGTATCACCGGCACCACCGAGGCGGCCCTGCGGGGTCAAGTTGGCGCCGGCTTCGTTAATCAGTGGCTTGCGCCCTACTACATCAACCTCGCTGGAACCTTCAGGATCGACGACCTCACCACGACCATCACGGGCAGCGGCCCCCTCCCGGAGCAGCTGGGCGGGCAGATCCGCTGGGACGGCGGACCCGTCAACTATCGCCTGTCAGGAAAGATGCATTCCTCAGCCCTGCCGCCCATGCGGGCTGAGCTCGGGCCCGGCCCGGAAGCCGTGGCTTTCGCGGAGGGAGAGACAACGCCGCTCCTGATCGCGGAACTGAAGTCCGACGGATTTGCCAGAATAGGTGTGACCAAATACCTGACCCGACTGCTCGGACAGCCGTGGCCAGGAGGTGACCCGGATCACGCCGTGGTGCTGGAGGTCGAGGAGCAAGTTTTTTAAGATCAGGGTCTGGCTGAGGCCTGTTGGATCTTAAAAAATTTCAATAACTTACGGGACGATCGTAAGTCACTGGCAGCGTCGCGAGACGGCGCTGACGCCGCGACCGCCCAGCACCTGACTGTGAGCGGATCGACGCAGGGACAGCGGCCTGCGAAGTAAATGGCGAGCCGGATAAATGGATAGCCGGAGAACGGGAACAAGCGTGTGGGACTGAGTGAGCTAGGAGCGAAGCTGGTAGAGCCGACCCGATGGATCATCATCGGCGGCATTGCCTTCACGCTCGCCAACACGGTCCTGTTTTTTCTTGCGCCCCCTGCAGGAGACGGCCAGCAGACCGGCCCTCAACCCGCCATCAAGGCCCCCGATCGACGCCCGGCCGTGAGCATCAACGCGATCCTGTCGCGCAATCTCTTCGGCCAGGCTGACGCGAGCGGCGCCGACGTTGACAACGGACTGCCGGCGGTGGAAACCCGTCTGCCCCTTGAACTTCTCGGCGTCTTCGTCGCCGAAGAACCTGAAGCGTCGGCGGCCATCGTTGCGCAGAAAGGGAAAGGCGGCGAAACCTATCTCATCGGAGCTACCCTGCCCGGCAACGCCAAACTCATTGAAGTCCATCCGGAACACATTGTCCTCCGGCGCGCCGGCGCCCGGGAGACGCTGCGCTTCCCGCAGGTAGCCAGCAATCAGCTGCTGGCCGACCCGCCGAGCGCACCCAGCCCAACTCCTTCTGCCGGACGGAGCCCTCCACCGACAAGTGCTGCACCGGCGGAGACGCCCCGGGACCTTGTTACCAACTATCGCGACCGCAGCGAAAACGACCCGGAAGGGACCTTGAAAGATATCGGTATCACGCCGGTGGCAGACGGCAGCGCCCAGGGCTACCGGCTCGACGATTCGGCAACGCGATCACCCTACCTGAGCCAGACCGGTCTGCAGCCCGGTGACGTGGTGCTGTCTGTTAACGGTCAGCCGGTAGGCAACATTCAACAGGATCGACGCCAGCTTGATAACATCCTGGCCCAGGGCTCTGCCCGGATCGAAGTACAGCGGGGAACTCGGCGGTTTTTCGTCACCGCCTCACTCAAACAATGAACAGACTCTCGAGGTTCACGCGCCTGCGGGCGCTGGCGGTTGCCATCACCCTGCTTGCAGGCGCCTTCGCCGCTCCCCTGACTCTGGCGCAGAGCGCCGACGAGCAGACCTGGAAGATCAATATTAAGAATGCTGATCTTAAGGAGTTTGTTGCTCAGGTTGCGGCCATCACGGGCAAAACATTCGTCGTCGACCCGCGGGTAAAAGGCAACGTCACCGTCATCTCCAGCACCTCCATGGATCAGGATGCTGCCTATGCCCTGTTCCTGTCCGTACTCCGGGTGCATAACTTCATCGCCATGCCCTCGGGCGACGTGATCCGCATCACGCCAAACGCCCAGGGTAAACAGACTCCGGGCCCTGACGGTGCTTTGGGCGAAATTGCGCCGGAAGAGCTGGTCACCCGGGTTATCGCCGCACAGAACGTCGACTCCGCCGAGCTGGTGAAGATTCTCCGGCCGCTGATGGCCCAGTATGGACACCTCGCTGCCGTCGCTGAACCCAACATCGTGATTGTCAGCGATCACGCTAACAACATCCGCCGCCTCATGGCGATCATCGAAGAGATCGACGTTGCCGACGAAGACGAGATAGTGCTCGTGCAGCTTGACCACACCTGGGTAGGGACCGTTGTTGCGATGCTTGAGCGGGTCGCACCGGACCAGATCGGTCAGGGTGCTGTCGGACCCCAGAGGATCAATCTGGTGGCGAACGAACGCAATAACACGCTCGTCGTGCGCGGCAAGTCCCGACCCGTGGCGGAGCTCCTGAAGATCATTGCGAAACTGGACCAGCCCGCCACAAACGCCGGTTCAACCCGCGTCTTCTACCTGAGCTACGGCGATGCCCCGACCATCACCGAGGTGCTCAACGGCATCATCGGCAACGGCGGTGAAGAAGAAGGCGCCCAGGAAACAACCATCCAGGCCGACGAATCTCTGAACGCCATCGTGGTCCGCGCCGAGCGCAACCGCATCGCCGAAATCGAAGAGATCATCCGCAAACTTGATGTGCGCCGGGCGCAGGTGCTCATCGAAGCGGCCGTGGTTGAGGTCTCCATGACCGATACCCGAGATCTTGGCGTTGACCTGGCAGTGGTCGATCAGGGTGGCGGCAACACATCGAGCACGCCGCTGTTCACAAGCCCATTGAGCGGCGCGATTCAGAGCCTCATCAGCGGCGCAACGGACGACGCCGGCAACGTTGATCTCCTGACGGGCGTTTTCTCACTGACTGACCCAACGCTTGGGGTTGCCAAGGTCGACATGGACGGCGTGACCTTCGCGGCGACCATTCAGGCGCTGCAGACCAATTCCAATGCCAACCTGCTATCTACACCGAGCATCATCACCCTGGATAACCAGGAAGCGAAGATTGTGGTAGGCAACGAAGTCCCCTTCCGAACCGGCTCCTTCTCAACGACTGGGGACGGTTCTCAGAACCCCTTCACCACCATTCAGCGCGAAGACGTGGGTCTGCAGCTTACAGTTACACCGCACGTGCACGACGGCGAAACCGTGCGTCTGGAAGTGGCGCAGGAAATCACCAACATCGTTCCGGAAGCGCCGATCGGCAACGCCGGCTTCTCC
>JBCDDI010000173.1:0-6942 GCA_039180365.1 Pseudomonadota bacterium | reverse complement strand
GCGTGCTGCGCCTGCAGCTCGCCGACCATACGTGCGTAACCGGCAATCATGGCCCGGGCCTGACTGAAGTTCCGCCGCGATGAGCCGATCTTCGAGCTGTCGTGCCAGAGAGTAACGGGCACCATCCGCCCTTCCACAAAGTGTTCCGCATAGTCCGAACGGATGACGAGCAGCAGATCCTGACGGCGGCTTGTCACTTCTGCACGGGGATCGTCTGTCTCGATAAAGCTGAGCTCGGTGTTCTGTGTCTCGAGGAACGCAATCAGGTCCGGCGCGTGCTCAGCACCGGCCACGGTGATCTCCACTGGATCGAAGGATTCGCCCACGGCCGTGTTCAGCACAAAAGACATCAGCCCGATGAACAGAGCAGGACCGAGGAGCGCAAGAGAGAAGGACGACAGTATCGTTCGGCGATCGCGGAAGTTGTCGCGCACCTCCTTTAGAAAAACGACGCGCAGCCGTCTCATGCCTCGACCCCGGCCATGCGGATGAACGCATCTTCCAGGTCTTCTTCACCGCTTTCGGTGGCCAGCGCCTCGATGGTGCCCTCGAAGCGAACTTCGCCGCCGCCGATAATGACGACGTCGTCACAGAGGTTAGCCACCTCCTGCATGATGTGACTCGAGAAGAGCACGCAGCGGCCTTGAGCTTTCAGGTTCAGCACAATTTCACGAAGCGCACGGGTGGCCATGACGTCGAGGCCGTTCGTTGGCTCGTCGAGAATCAGGTGGCGAGGGTCGTGGACGAGTGCGCGGGCGAGAGCAACTTTGATGCGTTGCCCCTGAGAGAAACCATCAACGCGTCGATCGGCAAAGCCCTCCATCTCAAGCTCCTCGATGAGTTCGTTGATACGCGCTTCCAGCGCCTCGCCGGTGATGCCATGAAGCTCGCCGAAGTAGGCCACGTTCTCCCGGGCGGTGAGGCGGCTGTAGAGCCCGGTAGCGTGAGGCAGCACACCGATGGCTTTCAGCACCGCGTCGCGATCTGTCCCGACTTCATGATCGCCGACCCAGGCCCGGCCTTCGTCGGCGCGGAGAATGGTTGCCAGAATTCGCAGGCAGGTGGATTTGCCGGCGCCGTTCGGGCCGAGGAGGGCGGTGACGCGGCCGTCGGCGGCTTCGAAGCTAACTTCTTTTACGGCCTGCACGGCGCCGAAAGACTTCTTGAGTCCTTTTGCGCGGATCACGGGCTCACTCCCTGGGTTGCCTGTGCCGGTACGGTCCCCATCAGATTCAGGAAGAAGGGCGCGTGGGAGAGGCGGTCCATGCAGGCGGTGTCGAGTGTGTCGAGGTCCGCACTGTCGACGAACTCGGTCAGGAGCCGGGGGACACAGCCGCGGCCAACAACGCCGTGGCCCTGTCCTCGGCCCACCAGATGCAGGCTCACCGGCAGGGCGGCCTCTGCCATGGTCCCGTAGTCTGGTGGTGTGATCGGATCTTCCTCTCCGGACAGCACCAGGGTCGGGACCGCTACGGTCAGCGGCTCGCGCAGATCAGCATCCATAAGGCCCCGAGGCCAGTTCTCGCAGATGGTGATCAGAGATTCCGCCTGTTCCGATCCAATATAAGTGGCTTCGAGCGCGTCTCTGTCCAGAGGGCCAAGGAAGGGGATGTCCTCGGTGCAGATGACGGCGTTGTGCATGCCGAAACGCAGAGCGCCGACAAGTTGCCGTTCGATGCGCAGGGCGTTTGTGGCGAGGGGCACGTAGTTCTCGGCGACGGCCTCGTCGATGATCAGAGGAATCAGGCGCGCCGTTTCCGGTACATAGCTGAGCAGTCTCAGGGTAACCAGCAGATGGTCACGGCGCAGCTCAAGCTCTGTGCGTTCGCCCGTGATCGGGTGGGCAATCTCGACTGCCGGACCTTCGTTGCTGAGGCGCTGGTCGAGGGTCGCAAGTTTGTTCTCAAGGTCCGGGAAGCGTTCGTTGCAGCGCGCGTCTTCCGCACAACGATCGAAGAGCCGGTCCAGGGTGCGCTGGGCATTGAGGGCGGCGTTTGGCCCGAGCGGCACTTCCGGTGGCGCAACGCCATCGATAATCAGCGTGCGCACCGCATCGGTGTGTCGCCGGGCGTAATGTTGGGCCACCCGGGTGCCGTAGCTCACGCCGTAAACGTTTAAGGCGCTGTATTCCAGCGCCATGCGCAGCGCTTCAAGATCCTGCACCGCCACGCTTGTGGTGTAGAAGCGGGGGTCGCCGCTCAGGCCTGCGAGGCAGGCGGCGGTGGCTTCCCGGACGAGGGCCTCTGAGTACTCAAGCTCGATGCCTTCCAGGGCTTCGCAGTCGAGAGGATTTGAGGCTCCGGTGCCTCGCTGGTCGAGGATAACGATGACACGGTCGCGGCGAATGGCGCCGAACGTTGCCGCCATATCCGCATAGAGGTCGAGCGATGAGCCGCCTGGGCCGCCGTTAATAATGGTGAAAGCGTCCGGCAGCGGATTGGGACTCAGACTGTCGATGACTGCCACTCGCAGCTGGATTGTGCGCCCTTCGGGTTCGGCAGGATTCTCCGGCCGTTCAAACCAGCCACAGCGGGCTTCAACGCTGGCGATCCCCGTGCCGCCGGAAAGTGTGCAGGCAGTCAGCTCGAGAGTGGTTGCGGAAGCCGCCCCGGAGGTTGCGACAAGGGCGACCGCTACCCTGAGCAGGGCAAACGCGATCCGGTGGGCGCGGTGCGTGCGGTCCACGGCTCCTGGGTCAGTTCAGGCGGGAGATGGCAAAGCGGGCCAGGGCTTCGAGGGCGTCCCGATAGGCGTTGTCGGGCAGGTCGGTCAGGCAACAGACAGCCTGCTCGCTCTGGGCCCTGGCAGCGGCTTGCGTGTACTCGAGAGCGCCGGTTTCGACCACGATGCGCTGGACGTCCGGCAGGGCGTCAACGCTGCGTGCTGAAATGGCTTCGCTGATGATCGCGACCTGTTCGTCGCTGCCGCGGGTGAGCGCCTGGATCAGCGGCAGGGTGAGTTTGCCTTCCGCCAGGTCGTCACCGACGTTTTTACCCATGGCTTCCGCTTCGCCGGCGTAGTCGAGCCAGTCATCGACGAGCTGATAGGCGAGACCGAAGTGCAGGCCGAAATTGCGCAGGCTCAGTTGCTGCTTAGGCTCTTCACAGCTCAGCACGGCCGCCGTATGTGTTGAAGCCTCAAACAGCAGCGCCGTCTTGCAGCGAATGACTTCCATATAGTCCGCTTCGCTGATTCTTGTGTTGCCGACATTGGCGAGCTGCATGACCTCGCCTTCGGCGATGGTGTTGGTGGCGTTCGAAAGAATGGCCATGATGCGCATCTCGCCGAGCTCGACCATCAGCTGGAAGGCCCGCGAGTAGAGGAAGTCGCCGACGAGTACGCTCGGTGCATTGCCCCAGGTGGCATTGGCGGTTGCCCGGCCGCGACGGAGCACCGAGTGGTCGACAACGTCGTCATGGAGGAGCGTGGCCGTGTGCAGGAACTCAATGATGGCGGCCAGTTTTACGTGGTCGCCTTTGTCGTAACCGAGGGCGCGTGCGGTCAGCAGCACCAGCAGCGGGCGGAGACGTTTGCCCCCGGATTCGACGATGTACTGACTGATCTCTTCGACAAGATCGACATCGGAGGTGAGCTGTGCGGGTATCAGGCGGTTGACGGCGCTGAAATCGTCGGTGACAAGCGCATAGGCAGACTCCAACGCAGCAAGCGGCGCGGCGCCATCGTCCAGTGCCTGCGCGGCGGCGGTGTCAGCTGACATCTACTTCTTAGGCCCTTTCGTCCACGGTCGCTATTCTGCACTTTTTCTGCACTTTTTTTCGGCTTTTTTCTGGTGCGTCGGAATGCCAGCCACGCGCCGGCGGACGTCCTCTAACTCGTTGTAATCCGGAAACTTTGCCCCTAAAATAGCGCGCCTTTCGCGGCACCCCCTGCCCTCAATGGCCCCACAGGCCAGAAGATACGGGCGTTTTGGGTCTTTTTCGGTGTCGCAGCTCGGTCAGGAGATAGGATATGTTCGCGGTATTTTCCAGCGGCGGAAAGCAGCATCGGGTCACCGAAGGTGAGGTGATCAAACTCGAGCGCCTCACGGCCGAACCCGGTGAAGAAGTGGTGTTCGACAAAGTGCTGCTCCTCGCAGACGGTGATGACGTCACCGTTGGTAAGCCTTATGTGGATGGTGGCAAGGTCACGGCGGAAGTTATCGGCCACGATCGCCACAAGAAGATTCGCATCATCAAATTCAAGCGCCGCAAGGACTACATGCGCCGCGCCGGTCACCGGCAGTGGTTTACGCAGCTTAAGATCACCGGCATCAGCGCCTAGGTTCAGAGTAGGAGAGTAGAAGATGGCACATAAGAAAGCCGGCGGCTCGACTCGTAACGGCCGCGATTCAGAATCGAAACGTCTGGGCGTGAAGAAGTATGGCGGCCAACTGGTTGCCGCTGGAAATATCCTCGTGCGTCAGCGCGGCACTCAGTTTCACCCGGGGCCAAACGTTGGTTGCGGCCGCGACCATACGCTTTTCGCCAAAGCGGACGGTCATGTCCGGTTCCTCACCCGGGGCAGGCAGAATCGAAAGTACGTGACGGTCGAGCCGATCACGGACTGAGAGAAACCCCGCGCGATGCGGGGTTTTTTTTAGCGATCACTTCTGCGAGTTCCTCATGCAGTTCATCGACGAAGCCACGATCCGGGTGGAAGCGGGTAAAGGCGGCAATGGCTGCCTGAGCTTCCGCCGGGAGAAGTACATCGCCCGGGGTGGGCCCGACGGTGGTAACGGCGGCGACGGCGGTGCCGTCATCCTGGTTGGCGACAGCGCCCTGAACACGCTCATCGATTTCCGCTACCAGCCGCTCTACCGAGCCGGCAACGGGCAATCGGGCATGGGCCGCAATAAAACCGGTGCAAAAGGGGAAATCAAACGGGTCAAAGTTCCCGTTGGCACCTCCGTGGTGGACGAAGAGACCCTCGAAACGCTGGGCGACGTGGTGGCTGAAGGCCAGGAGCTGATCGTCGCCGAGGGCGGTCGCCATGGGATGGGCAACGCCCACTTTAAATCGAGCACGAACCGCGCACCCCGCCGGACTACACCGGGACTGCTGGGGGAGCATCGGGTGCTGCGCCTGCAGCTTAAACTCCTTGCCGACGTTGGACTCCTGGGCCTGCCGAACGCCGGTAAGTCGACGCTCGTCAGCGTTCTGTCGGCCGCTCGCCCGAAGATCGCTGACTATCCGTTCACCACCCTTGTCCCGAGCCTTGGCGTTGTCCGCGCCGGCGCGGAGGCGAGCTTCGTCATCGCCGACATTCCCGGCATCATCGAGGGAGCGGCGGAGGGTGCCGGCCTCGGGGCTCAGTTTCTCCGCCATCTATCCCGCACGCGCATCCTTGTGCACCTCATCGACGGTGCGCCCCTCGATGGCTCGGACCCCGTTGAGAACGCGCTGACCGTCATGGAAGAGGTGCAGAGCTATAGTGCGGCCCTCGCCGAACGACCGATCTGGCTGGTCCTGAACAAGACAGACCTCCTCGATGCGGACGCGGTGGAGGTTCTGCGTGCACGATTGGCCGAGACCTTTCCGGATAGGCCGCAGCTGCAGATTTCGGCCGCAACGGGGGCCGGGCTTGCTGAGCTGACTGCCGCGCTCATGCGGGAAATCGTGGAGATCCGCGCGCGGCTTCAGGATGACGAGGCGTTCCGGGAAGAGCAGGCGCTCCTCGAAGCGCGGATCGGTGAAGACGTGCTGGCCTCGGCGTTGCAGGTCCGACCGCAGAAAGCGCCGGGGAACAAGCGCGAAGATGGGTTGGAGACTGACGCTGACGAAGTGTCGCTGGAAGACTTCGAGGATGACCTCGATGACGACGAAGATGGCCCGGAAGTAATTTATGTCCGCGACTGAAGAAGCCGCGGCGGTTCGAGGCGCGCTCACCGGGACATCAACGCTGGTTCTGAAGGTGGGCAGCGCGCTGCTTTCGGACCCCGAACACGGGCTTGCCCAGGATCTCATCCACGCCCTTGGCGAGGAGATTACGCGGCAGCTGGATGCTGGTCGCCGAGTGGTGCTGGTGAGTTCCGGTGCCGTGGTTGAGGGCGTGTCACGCCTTAAGCTCAAGGCACGACCGCAGCTTGTGCATGAACTGCAGGCCGCCGCGGCCGTAGGCCAGATGGGCCTGGTGCAGGCTTATGAACGCACCTTTGCCCGTCATGGTCGTCACGCGGCCATGGTATTGCTGACTCATGAAGATATGGCCGATCGACAGCGCTACCTCAACGCCCGGGCAACGCTCACAACGCTCCTGGACTTCGGCGCAGTCCCGGTTATTAACGAGAATGATTCGGTCGCCACAGACGAGATCCGCTTCGGCGACAATGACACGCTGGCTGCCCTGGTCACCAACCTGATCCAGGCTGACCTCCTTGTGGTGCTGACCGACGCAGACGGTCTCCATGAATCGGATCCCCGCCACAATCCGGAGTCAGCGGTGGTTGGCTATGCCGATGCCGCCGATAAATCGCTCGATGGCATGGTGGCAGGGTCCGGTGCCTTTGGTCGCGGCGGTATGATCACCAAGTTGAAGGCGGCTCGGCTGGCTGCGCGCTCCGGCGCGCATACGGTCATTGCCAATGGTCGTGAAGAGGACATACTGCAGCGTGTGCTGGCGGGGGAGAGCCTCGGCACCCTGCTGGCCGCAAAAGTATCACCCCTCGATGCGCGGAAACGCTGGATAGCCGGCCAGCAGCGGGCGCGGGGTGTGTTCCGCCTCGATGCCGGTGCCGTCCGCGCCCTTGTCAATCAGGGCGTCAGTCTGCTGCCCGTTGGGGTGACGGAGGTGCAGGGCGAGTTTGGTCGTGGTGAGCTTGTCCGCTGTGAGAGCGAGGCCGGGGAACCAATTGCCCAGGGTTTAAGCAACTATTCGAGCGACGAGGCAAAGCGGGTGCTCGGTGCGTCCACGAGCGAGATCTCCACGCGCCTCGGCTACAGTCTG
>JBCDDI010000172.1:0-6947 GCA_039180365.1 Pseudomonadota bacterium | reverse complement strand
TTCATCACCTCGGGACCGTTGCCGATAAGCGTCGCTCCGCGGATGGGCCGGCCGAGGCGGCCTTTTTCGATGTGATAGGCCTCTGTTGCGGAAAAAACGAAGCGGCCGGAGGTGATGTCCACCTGACCGCCGCCAAAATTCACCGCATAAATCCCGCTGTCGACGCTGGCAATGATCTCCTCGGGATCATGCTCCCCAGGGCGCATGAAAGTGTTCGTCATGCGCGGCATGGGGGTGTGGGCATAGGACTGACGCCGACCATTGCCGGTGCTGGCCACACCCATGAGCGTGGCATTGTGCTTGTCCTGCATGTAGCCCTTGAGGATGCCGTCCTCAATCAGCACCGTTTCCTGAGTAGCCGTGCCTTCGTCATCGATGGTCAGAGAACCACGACGGCCGTCGAGGGTGCCGTCATCCACTACTGTGCACAGGGTTGAAGCAACCTGCTCACCAACCCGCCCGGCGAAGGCCGAAGAGCCTTTCCGATTGAAGTCGCCCTCGAGGCCGTGGCCAACGGCTTCATGGAGCAAAACACCGGGCCAGCCGGCGCCAAGGACAACGGTCATGGGGCCAGCCGGTGCGTCTTCGGCATCCAGATTCAAAATCGCTGAGCGCACCGCCTCCCTGGCAAGTGCTTCCGGGCCATCCGCTCCCGCTGCGTCATCGACGAGCCGGCTCAATTCGTAGCGCCCTCCAGCGCCGGCGGACCCGCGTTCCCGACGGCCGTTCTCCTCGACAATCACCGATACATCGAGACGCACAAGCGGACGCACGTCGGCGGCAAGGGTGCCATCACTGGTGACCACCAGAATGGATTCATGGCTCGCCGCCAAACGCACGTTCACCTCCTTTACCCGAGGGTCTTCTGCCCGGGCGAAAGCGTCGATGCGCGATAGAACGGCAACCTTTTCTCCGTCGTCCATGGAGCTGATCGGATCGTCGGCACCATAGCGGGCCGGAGCGTTCTGCCGGAAGGGAGTCGGCAAGCGCCCATGCTGCCCCTGACGGGCGATGGATCGGGCGGCTTCCGTCGCCGCTTTCAGCGACGGCAACATGATGTCCTCAGCGTAGGCGAAGCCCGTCTTCTCACCGGCCACGGCCCGCACGCCAACGCCCCGATCAACGCTGAAGGCACCGTCTTTGACGATGCCGTCCTCCAGGGCCCAGCTCTCATGCTTCTGGCTCTGGAAGAACAGTTCGCCAAGATCTACATCCCGGCCCATGAGCCGGCCGATGAGGCTGTCGACGTCTTTCTGTTCGATGCCCGCCGGTACCCAGAGTCGCTCACGGGCGCTCTCGATGACTGCTTCACTCATGGTTAGTCGGTCGTTTCCGTATTTAATGCAGTTTGTTCTTCACCACCCTCGGCCGGAGCCGGTGGCGTTTCCTCCGCTGCAGGTTCTCCGTCTTCGCCTTCGAGTTCAATGGCTTCGAAGCTCACCTGCGGCGCGTCCATGGAGGTATCCCAGACGCTGACAAAACGCAGCTCCGGATCCTCGAAGGTGCCGCTGATCTCGTACTTTGCACTGGAAAACTGTTCAAGAGGCTTCCGCAGCACCCGCTCACCGACACGGACACCGAGTCCCGCCAGGGGATTCGCCAGGGCCACATAGGCCGCATACCAGGGCAGCCCTTTGGTCACCGGCAGCGTAACAATCATCTCGTTGTCGAGACGCCCCTCCACAAGGTCCACCTGCCCGCCAATGCGAAAGTTCGAGCCAGACCCTTCCACGGCCATGGGTTCCAGAAAGCGCATGGTGCCTTCGTTGAATTCGGTGCTCGCCGTGAGCGTGTCAAAGCTCACGCCTTCGCCGACGACGTCGGAGAAATCGAAGTTGAGCCGTTTGGCGATCGTTGAGAAGTTCACCAGGGAAAAGATCTTCATGGCATCGGCGCCCTGGGTGACCTCCAGGAACCGGCCGTTCTCAGCATCAAAGTCTGCGCGTCCGATGATGCGGTCGAGATCAATCATGGCCGGAGAACCACGCCAGTTAAGCTCGCCGCGCATACCCGCCCGTTCCGTGCTGACGCTGGCCGCGTAGTCCCAGAGCGGAAGCACCTCCGCAAGGTCGCCGGCCTCCAGGCTGCCGGCAAAATAGGACTGGTTCTCCAGCGCATCCCAGTAGAGCCGCTCAGAGCGAATCTCCACACCCCGGAGCGTCGCTTCCAGATCGTAGAGGGCAACGCCACCGTCCTCGGGCCGCAGCCGGAAGCGCCAGGCGCCATAGTCGAGGGCTCCCACTTCAAAGCGCTCAAGCTCGAGATCCGCGTCTGTGAGTTCGGCCACCACGCTGGCGTCCAGAGGATCCTCACCTTCCTCAGCTTCCGATTCCGGCAACCTGAGGAGCTCAAGCTTCAGCTGTAGGGGCTCATCACCGAGTGCGACCAGCGTGCCAACAAGATCCGGACTGTCGATGCTGAGATCCAGATCCGTTTCATCCCCGGCACCAATACGGCCATTCAGGACCGCCTCGTTGAACGGCACACCGCCGATATCTATCGTGCCGACTTCGAGGTCTTCGAGGAGCAGCGGCAATGAAAGGCTCGGCCCCCCTTCCCCATCGGGCACCACTTCCTCGATGGTGAACCCGTTAATGCGACCGCCGAGGACAAGTGAATCGCCGGTACCGTCGATGAGGGGCGGCGGTCCGGCGAAACCAATGGCACCGCGCAGCGGCGTTTCATCCACGTGCAGCCAGCCCTGGGCGATGCCGTAGCGGAAGCGCGCCGACTGGTACTCATCGAGGAAGTGCAGCACCAGCTCTGTGGTTACTAGATCTTCCGGCGCTTTGGCGAACTCTCCCGGCAGATCGAGGGCCAGGCCAGTGAGGTCAGAAACCACATCCAGCCGCGAGGCCGCGTCTCCCAGTTCGATATGCAGGTCTGCAATGAAGTCGAAGCCGCCGCGGATCCCCCCGGGATCCCGCACCTCCAGGAGTTCAAGGACGGCCTCATAGGGAGCCTGGCCGTCCACGTGGAAAATCACCGTATCCTCATCGGAACTTGCGCCGAAGATCGCCGGGCGATCAAAGATCAAGCCCCGGACCCCACTGCCATCCACAGCGTAGGGATAGGTGTAGTGCAGCTCACCTTCAAGGGTACCGAGCTCGACGCCAAAGTCCGGCAACTCGAGATCAGCACCAGCCAGGATGATATCGAGATCGACCTCAAGCCCTTCCGCCGTGGTGTCCGCACCGGCGGTCTCTATACCGAGCTCCTCTCTGTCTGGCTCCTCTCCACCTGGCTCCTCTCCACCTGGCCCCACTCCACCTGGCCCCTCTCCACCTGGCCCCTCTCCACCCAGCTTGAGCGGCACCTTAAGGCGCCCACTCATGGAGAGCGGGCCGGAGCCGGACCAGTCCGGCGTCACGAAGGGCATCCAGTCGGCAAGCGGTGTGCTACGGATGAAGCGCAGGGACTCATCAACGTTCGTCTCCGAGCGGAGATCGATATCCGCGTAGGTTGCATTGTCAACGAGGCGGATGCGGCTCCCGGCAAGGTTGGCGCTGTCGAGGCTTGTGCCTTCGTCGACGGTGATGCGCACGTCTCGTCCCTCGACGCCAATGCGGCCGGAAAGGTCGGTGACTTCCGGCCAGTCCGGATGGTACTGAATGTGTCCAGCATCAATCCTGGCCGCAAAAGCAACGCGACGGGCGAGCTCGTCCGGGCGAGTGTGAATCTGCCCATGGTAGGCAAAGGCGACGTCGTGAAGATCGCCGCTTCGCGGCCCGTCTTCGAGCCACTCCGGCAGACCGGCCGGGAGCCGATAGGGGATGTAAGACTTGCCGCGACTGACCGTCGTCTCATCCACATTAATGAGCAGGCTCAGACGCTCCCGGTAGCGTGCGTCCCGAGGCCGGGTCAGGGCGAAACCGGCGGACGCGTGGCTGCTGCCGAACTCCGCCCGGAGATTGGCTCCCCTGAGCGCAAAATAGTCAGCGGATATATAGGCCTGCAGATGACCACTTAAGTGGTCCATGGTCCAACGCTGGCGGAACATGTCCGGAAACTGCAGCCCGAGCGCTTCGGAGTTCATCGTCAGCTGCATGATGTTGTTGGCGGCAAGCAGTTCCCCAGCAGCGTTGCGGATCCAGGGTGCGCCGTTATAGCCGTCAATCTCTATATCGCGGACAGTGGCTAGAAGGCCCGTCTCAAGGCCGGGAAAGCGGCCGAAGGCGTGCACGTTCACAGCGGTTGCATTCACCTGCAGCGCATTCAGCCAGCGGAATACGGCGCTTTCCCGAGGCGCGAGGGCCGTCAGAAAACGGAACCCCGGGCCTGCGTCAATGCGCTCCGTCCAGAGCCTGAGTTCGCTGCCCGTCTCAAGACCGAGCGCATCCGTGCGCGGCGCCAGGGTGGCGAAGAAGGGGGGCAGCGTCCAGCTCTGTTCATCGCTCGCAAGCACCAGGGTCTCAAGCTTCAGGTGGTGGACGGTGGCAGAGCCACGGGCGGCCAACTGCAGACGTCCTTCAAGCACATCGTCATCGATCCTTAAGCCCGAGAATCGGGCCCTTGCCCGACCACCGGAGCGATCACCGTCAAGCCACCAGCCGCCGCTGACCGAATCAACGGTGCCGCCCTCCCCGGCAACCAGCGCTTCCGGCAGCCGGAGACCGCCGCCACTCAGCTCCGCAGAAAGCTGCCGTTGCCGGAGCAGGAAGATCGGCTCCTGCTCATCAATGGCAAACTCGAGGGTGCAGGCCTTCGCGCAGTCAGCATTCTTCAGTCGCAGACGATGGCGGTGCTCGCCGCCGCGATTTGTTGCCCGATAGTCAATTCGCAGGTCGGTTCCGTGACCGCCTGGCAGTTCAGCGGACGGCGCCTGGTTCGCAGGGAGTGTCTCGGCCGCCGCCGCGACGACATCCTGCGCGGGCGAGGCTTCGAGAAAGGCCAGATCCAGCGCAACGGCAATCTGATCGCTGTGATAAAGGGTGCTGAAAGGATTGAACTCTCCGGCGCCCGCTAGCGCCCCTTTCAGGCGCCAGCCGCCGTCCACCCGCTCGAGCGCCAGCCTTCCGCCAGCAAGGTTAACGCTGCGCGCAACAAGGCGATTGCGGATCAGGCTCTCAAGCCAGTCGACTTCAACCTCAAGTTCCTTAAGGTGCCCCGCCGGAAGGCGTATTTCCTCGATACGAACTATGGGATTCACCCGGCGCCAGTCTCCCTCGAGACCGGACACTACAATCTGCTGCGGCGACAGCCACTGGTTGATACCCACCTCGAGCTGGTCCAGCACAACAAACATGAGGCGCCCGGCAACCTGGAAGAACGCCAGGACGATCACGGCGAGCGTCAGAAAAACGAACAGCGGTCTGAGAATGAGGCGGGACAAGAATCAGGGACCGCCCGCCCAGAAGGGAGCGCCGACACCCCCACAGCCTGCGGGGAGCAGCGGGCCAGGACGCATCTGTAACGGCACTCTCATATGAATATAGACCTTGCGGACACCCGTTAGTCACCCACGCCGGCAGCTTCTACCCGACCGCCTCAGTTGGAATGACGCATAGGCTGGACGAGCACGATATCAAAGTCGCCCGGCCGACAGCTCGGCTCCACCTGAATGCTGATATCGCGGCCGATTTTGTCCGACAGTCCTTTCAGCGTCGCCGCATCCTCGTCGAGGAGCCGGTCCACCACTTCAGGCGTCGAGCGTATGAGGTAATCCTGCCTCGGTCCGTCACAGCGAACGCGGGCGTCGTCGACAATCGCGCGGAAAACTTCGAGACAGGTACTCTCAGGTGTCTTGACATAGCCAACGCCGCCGCAGTGCGCGCAGGGCTCACAGATCTGCTGGATGAGCGATTCCCGTGTCCGTTTCCGGCTCATCTGCACCAGACCGAGGGACGAGAACCCCTCTATGCGGATGCGTGCCGCATCAACTTCGGCGGCTTTCTCCAGGGCCCGCAGCACCTGCCGCTGGTGTTCCCCTTCTACCATGTCGATGAAATCGACGACGATGATGCCGCCGAGGTTACGCAGGCGCAGCTGCCTGGGAATGACGGCAGCGGCCTCCATATTGGTGCGGAATACCGTTTCTTCGAGGCTCCGGTTGCCGAGATAGCCGCCAGTATTCACATCGATCGTGATCATGGCCTCGGTCTGCTCGATGACCAGATGGCCACCGCTCTTCAGACTCACTTTCTTATCCAGGGCCCGGGCAATCTCATCATCTACCCCGTAGCGCTGGAAAAGGCGCCGGTCCTCGTCGTAGTGCTGGAGCCGGTCGGAAAATTCGGGAATAAATTCGTCTACGAAGCGCTGCACGCGCTCGTAGGTATCGCGATCGTCAATGCGGATCGTTTCCACATCCGGGTCGGTCAGGTCGCGCACAACGCGGATGTGCAGCGGCAACTCCTCGTAAACCGCCTCGGGGCACGAAGCGTTGGCCTTCTTCTCCAGCACCCGATCCCAGATCCGAGTGAGGACCCGCACGTCGAGCTCCACGGCCTCCCGGTCGGCACCATCCACGGCGGTTCTGGCGATGAAACCCATGCCAATGCCTGCGTCACGGCGGACCTCGTCGATAAGCAGTCGGAGCCGCTCCCGTTCGGCCTCGTCTTCGATGCGCTGCGAGATCCCGATGTGTTCCGTAAAGGGCATGAGCACCATGTATCGGGAAGCGATGGCAAGCTGAGTGGTCAGTCGGGCGCCCTTGCCGGAGATGGGGTCCTTGGCGACCTGAACCATGAGTCTTTGCCCCTCGTGGAGCAGGTCGCGGATGTCCATGGGGCCGGTTTCATCGGCCTCGTCCCCCTGCATGAGACGCGGCCCTTCGATGTCGCGGACGTGCAGGAATCCTGGACGCTCAAGGCCTACGTCGACGAACGCAGCCTGCATCCCCTGGATAATCCGCTCAACGCGGCCGAGATAAACGTTGCCCGTGAGGCTGTAGTTGCTGGCAGGGGCGAGGTGGACTTCCTGGACGGCGCCACCGGCGAGCTTAGCCA
>JBCDDI010000171.1:0-6955 GCA_039180365.1 Pseudomonadota bacterium | reverse complement strand
TTGAGCGGGCTTTTGCCAGCTTCGACCATGAAGAGGTTGTCCCTTTCCAGCCGCTGAAAGGCCTTACGGGAAATCACGATCTTCAGGTGATGGAGCTCTTCCACGGCCCCACGCTCGCCTTTAAGGACGTGGCCCTGCAGCTGCTCGGGCAACTCTTTGAATACATCCTCGAAGAGCGCGACGAGCATCTGAACATCCTCGGTGCCACCAGCGGTGATACCGGCAGCGCGGCCATTGCCGGTGTTCGCGGCTTGCCATCGGTTGATGTATTCATCATGTTTCCGGAAGGGCGCGTCAGTCCGCTGCAGGAACGGCAGATGACGACAATCCCCGACGACAACGTTCACTGCCTGTCCGTGACCGGCAGCTTTGATGACTGTCAGGGCATCATGAAGGGGCTCTTTGCCGACGCGGAAGCCAAGTCGACCCTGTCCCTCGGGGCCGTAAACTCTGTGAACTGGGCGCGCGTGCTGGCGCAGATTGTCTACTACGGCTACGCAAGCCTGAAGTTTGCGGCGGCGGAACCCGTTTCCTTTTCCGTACCAACCGGAAACTTCGGCAACGTCTTTGCCGCCTATCTTGCCAAGCGCATGGGCTTCCCCATCGACAGGCTCATTATCGCGACGAACGACAACGATATCCTCGCGCGGTTTTTTGCCACCGGCCGTTATGAACGGGGCACGGTGCACCACACCATCAGTCCGGCAATGGATATCCAGGTTGCGAGCAACTTCGAACGCTATCTCTACTATCACTTCGGCGAAGATCCCGTCGCCCTCAGAACCTTCATGGAACGGTTTGCGGCGGAGGGCCTGGCAGCCCTGGATGGTATTCCGGAGACGGAAGACTTTCTCGCCACGGCTGTGAACGAAGCCGACGTGCGGGCAACCATCCGTCGCGTGTTTGAGGAAAACGGTTACCTGGTCGATCCGCATACGGCGATCGGCATCGCCGCAGCCGGTCGCTACAAAGTCCCCGGCGTGCAGGTCTGCGCCGCGACCGCCCATCCGGCGAAGTTTCCGGAGTCTGTTAACGAGGCCGTCGGTCAGGAGCTGGCGCGGCATCCGACCCTCGATGCGCTGGTTGATCTGCCGGTGCGAAAGACCCGGCTCGATCCGGATCCTCAAGACGTTCGAGCTTTCCTCGAGGCGCACTCAAGCCGCCCCGTCGCCCAGGAGTCCTAGCGGGCTGAAGCCCGCTCGACGATCCCCTTACTGCCGTCGACGGTGATCACTTCGCCGTCGCGGATGAGTTGAGTCCCGTTACCGGTGCCGAGGACGGCAGGAATCCCGTATTCCCGGGCAACGATGGAGCCGTGCGCGAGCACGCCGCCGATGTCCGTGACCAGTCCGCTGGCCAGGACAAAAAGCGGCGTCCAGGCCGGCGTGGTTGTCGGGCAGACGAGTATGGCCCCGGGCCGCATACGCCCGAAGTCAGCCGGTGACGCGATGAGGCAGGCTTCAGCCGTGACCACCCCGGGACTCACTGCGAATCCTTCGATGTGTCCGGCGTCCTGGTTGCCGCGCTTCTGAGTTTCCCACGGCTCCATGAAGCGGGTGATGTCGAAAGGCCCCAGCCTCAAGCGAAGGCGCTCGGGTACCCGGGCCGGTGCGTGCAGCCGCGCCCGCGCCTGACGCAGTTTGCGACGGTCGCTGATGGCCGTGCGCAGACTCTTGCCGCGAAGCAGCAGTCCTTCCGCGTCCTCGAATTCCTGCCCTGTCAGATAAAACACGTCATCGGCATCAGTCAGGACGCCAGCTGCAACCAGGCGTTGCCCCAGCGTCAGGGCCAGGCGGCGCAGCACAGGCCAGCCGAAGCCGACGTAGCCTAGGGCCGCCTCTCTGTTGGGACCGTAGCGCCGGGCCCAGCCTAACAGGATCACGAACACACGACGTCGAAGTGGTCCGAGCCGTGCCTCGACGTTTCTTTCGGCGTGCTCACGGGCCAGCGAAAAATCGTCCCGGACGGCGCCACGATCCTTTGTCAGCAGCTGGAGAAACGCCTGCAGCACCGGTTCCGGCTGCTCGCTCAGCGTTGTTTCGCAGAAGTCGAGATCGAAGATCTGCTGACTGCGACCCGCGATATGATCGCGTAACTGCCCGGCGAGCTCCCTGCCGCCCGGAAGCGTTTCGAGTGTGTCGAATAATCTGTTAACGGGTACCGATCTGAGAGACGCTGCAAGAGCCTCGGGCACTGCGTCGGCGAGCGACTTGAGGGCATCCTCAACGGCGAGCGTTTCAGAGCTGAAACCGCGGAGCAGAGCACCCGTTGATGTCTCTGCACGAACCCAGCGGCTGGCGAGGAAACGTCGGAGCAGCTCTTCGCTGATTTTGGCAGCGCCCACCATCATGGTGACATAACCCCAGTACGCGGCATCAGCGTCAGTCAGTTCACGAACGCCGGTGACGAGAGAGCGGTTGTCCAGCTGCTCAGGATCGAGCTCGCGCCAGCGTTCGATCACGGCCAGATAGTCCGGCAGTCCCTCTTTCTGCCAGCGTTCTACCAGCGTTCTGAGGAGCCCCGGCAGTTGCGTGACATAGAACCACAGGACCTTGGGTATAAGCCTGGTCAGCTGCCAGCCGCCCTGCAGGTCGATGCGGCTGTAGGCGTAGCCGTTTACCGTCATGAACATGGGCGTTTCAACAAACTCTTCGAGGCGAATTGCGAGCCCCAGGCGGCGGATAAGCTCGTTCATGCTCCGGTCGAGGGCGTTCGTGAGATAGAGGTCTTCGAAGAGCGGCGATAGCGGCCCTGCCATGTTTTCTACAACCTGCCGTCGAAAGAGATGTTTTGCGCCCGGCGGCGGCTCCCAGTGGGCCTCGGTTGGCAGCTGGGTGATCGGCCGCGACTGCAGGAGCACCGGGCCCTGGTCGCTGACAGCAAACTCGACGTCCTGGGGGATGCCACCGGCCGCCGCTTCGGCGGCGAGACCCAGTTTCGCAACGGCGGTGAGTTCTCTATTGCTGAGGGCCGGTTCTGCCTGTTTTTCGACGGGAACGGTTTGTTCATTAAGACCGCCGTCGGACGCAGGGTCGAGGCGCCGTTCTTTGCTTCCGAGCTGGCGGCTGAGGACGGTGAGTTCCGGTCGGGAAAGCACGTAGCTGTCCGGCGTCACCGTCCCGGAGACCACGGTTTCACCAAGGCCAAGACCGACGTTCACGAGCAGCTCTGAGCGGGCGCCGGTATTCGGGTTGGCGGTGAAGAGCACGCCGGCCGCTCGGGCGGGAACCAGAGTCTGTACGAGGACGGCCATGGCGACAGTCTCCGGCGTTATGGAAAACCGTTCCCGGTAAGCGATTGCCCGCTCGCTGTAGAGTGACAGCCAGCAGCCGACGACGGCATCCAGCAGAGCGTCCCGGCCCCGGACGTTGAGAAAGGTCTCCTGCTGGCCGGCGAAGGAGGCTTCCGGCAGGTCCTCGGCGGTCGCCGAGGAGCGGACGGCCAGCGCTTCTGTGCCGAGGTCGGCCTGAGCCTGAACAATGGCGGATACCACGGTTGCCGGCAGGGGCGCCTGACTGAGGCGCTTGCGCAGGCCTTCGGCTGCCCCCGGGGTGCGGATTTCAGCGAGGGTAGCGGCATCGACACCGGCGGAACGGAGGAACTCCTGAAAACACGCGGTGGTGATGCAGAAGCCTGGCGGTACAGGCAGGCCGGCTTCGCTCGCTCTGATGAGCGCCCGTGTTTTGCCGCCAACGGCCTCGATGGATGGGACGGGTGCCGCGAGGGGCAGGACCAACGGCGTGAAGGACATGCCGTCAGCCTTCGTGAATACGGACCACAGCTTCCGGCAGATCTTTAAGGCGCTCTACCGTTGCGCTCGGTTGGGTATGCGCGACCGTGTCTCCCCTGGCGCCGTGTTTCACCCAGATCGTGTGCATGCCGACGCTACCCGCACCATGGATATCGTCGACCAGATGATCGCCGACGTGGATGGCCTCGTCCGGCCTCACGCCGGCCTCCTCGAGGGCAGCGTGGAACATGTCCGGGGCGGGTTTGCTCGCCTGCACGTCGGCTGAAGACAGCGCGAAGCTGAAATAGCGGTCCAGGCCGATGCTCTCCACGTGGGCGTTGCCGTTGCTGAGGGCCGCCAGCAGGTAGCGCTCCTGCAGCTGGGCCAGGGTTTCCAGGGCGTGTTCGTAGAACTCGACCTTCTGGCGGGCGGTGAAAAACACGTTGAAGGCCTCTTCGGCGAGACGTCGGGCATCCTGTTCCTCGTGGCCGAGGGTCCGCATACCCTGAAACAGCACCTCGCGTCGGAAAGCGCTGACGTCGTGCCTGAGCTCGGGGCGGTCACTGGCAATCCGCTCCCGGAGCGCCATGAGATCCTCGCTCTGAATGCGCTGGCGGTAGGCGGGTACCTCCCTGTCCAGCCAGCTGTTCATGGTTGCTTCCGCGTAACGGATGACCTGGCCGACGTCCCACAGGGTGTTGTCCAGATCGAAGGTGATGAGGCGAATTTCAGGCACGGGACGGCGTCCCGTCAGTCTCCGGTAGCCCCTCGACCTCTTCCCCTTGAGCCTCCGCGCGGGGGTGGGCCGCGTCGTAAACCTTCGCGAGGTGTTGAAAGTCCAGGTGTGTGTAGATCTGCGTGGTGCCGAGGTCCGCGTGTCCGAGCAGTTCCTGAACAGCGCGCAGATCACCGCTCGACTCAAGCAGATGGCTGGCGAAGCTGTGCCGGAGCATGTGTGGATGCAGGTCGGTGCTGCCGAGCTGTTGCGCGGCAAGTGCCTTCAGGCGGTTCTGCACGGTTCTCGGACTGATACGCTGCTCGCTACGGCCGGTAAAAAGCGGCGTTTCCATCGCCCGGCCGCCGCGGCCGGGGTGCTCGGGGAGCCAGCTGCGAATGGCGGCCACACAGTGTCTGCCAAGAGGCACCTGTCGCGTTTTCCGTCCTTTACCGAGGACGGTGACAAAGCCGGCGTCCAGATCGAGATCGGCAATATTGATACCGACAAGCTCCGAGAGTCTCAGACCGCTGCCGTAGAAGAGTTCAGCGATGGCTTTGTCGCGTTTCTGGCGCGGCGTGCGGGCTTCAAATTCGAAGAGTTGCGCGGCCTGATCGGCGTCAAGGGTGTGCGGCAGTCTGTTACGCTCGCGCGGTGCCCGGGCGGCACCGGCGGGATTACGGCTGGTCAGACGTCGGCCTTCCAGATAGGCGAAGAAACTGCGCACACTCGACAGGGCCCGCTGAATGCTCCGTGGCGCCAGACCCTGGCTGTGCAGCTGTGCAACAAAGCCGTTGATGTCGTGGGTAGTGATCCGCTCCGGTGCCTCATCGATGCGATCGGCGAAACGGTTGAGGTCCCGCCGGTAGGCGGACAGCGTGTGCGCTGAGTAATCCTTCTCGTAGCGCAGGTGATCGAGAAACGCGTCAATGGCTGTATGGAGGGCCGCGTCGTGACGCTGACCGCCGGTCCTGCTCACGTGGCGAGCCGGGTAATGACACGGCCGAGCACTTCGCCGATGTAGGTGACGAAGAGCGTATCCATATCTGAGGCGAAGCGATTGGTTGTCCTGCTGCCAATGGCCAGACAGCCTTCCCCCTCGCCGGGCTCCCAGCGCAGCGGGACCAGCACGGCGCTGCCGTCCTGTTCGTGGTTCTGTACCGGAAACAACCCGGCGAGCTCTTCCGCCCGGAGCATGGTGCAGACGGGGACGTCCCCTGGCAGGAAGCGTTCGTAGGGTGGATCTGCTTCGTGGCTCGCCAGGTGATCGAGATAGACGGGCAGATGCATCAGGTGGCAGCAGACGAAGTCGGCCTGAAAGTCCGCAAGCACGTAAGTGGCGAGTACTTCGTTGAGCTCATGCCAGCTGTCGACGTTCAGCAGTTCGAGCGTCAGCGTGCGGGTTTTTGCGAAGAGCGCATCGTTAGCCTGCGCCGTTTGAATCATTTCGTTCATGCGCCGCCGCATCTGCATGTTGCGCTCGCGGAGAATGGCCACCTGCCGCTCTATGAGGGAGATGGCCTGGCCGCTGTCGTGGGGCAGGTTGAGCTCCGAGAGCAGTTCCGGGTGCCGCTGGAAGAAGTTGGGATCCGCGCGGAGACGGCCGAGCAGCGCGGCATCGCTGATCGCGGTCTCTGCAAGAGATTCGTCGGTTGGATCTACGGCTGCGTCCTGAAGGCGGTTGCCCGTCCTCTCCACGCCGTCCTGCTCAGTCGACTGCAAGGTGCCCCTCGTAGACCATGGTTGCGGGTCCCGTCATCTTAACGGGGGTATCCGGGCCCTGCCAACGGATGCGCACCTTGCCGCCTGGCAGTGAGACCTTAACCCGTTCATCGAGAACGCCGGCGAGGCGTCCAGCTACCACCGCCGCGCAGGCGCCGGTGCCGCAGGCGCGGGTTTCTCCGACTCCCCGCTCGAAGACCCGCAGCCGGATGAAACCAGCGTCCACAACGTGGCAGAAGCCGATGTTGGCCTGCTCGGGGAAAAACGGGTGGATCGTGAGGCTGGCGCCGATGCGCTCCACCGGCGCCTCGCTGATTTCTTCAATCCGGAGAACCCCATGGGGATTCCCGATAGATACAACGGAGAGCTCGTGCGCCTCGCCGTCAGCACCGGCGAGTTCAAACCGGGCACCGCTGTCTTCGCCTACCTGGCGGAGCGCCTCCTCTACTTTGCAGGGGATAGTCTCTGGCGCGAGTCCCGGGACGCCCATGTCAACTTCGACGAGGCCGCCGTCTTTCAGGGTGGTTTCGATGTGACTGTTTGAGGTCTGAAAGCGCAGCTGTTCCTTTACGGACAGTCCCGAATCGCGGACGAAGCGCGCCACACAGCGCGCGCCATTGCCACACTGCTCGGCTTCCGTGCCGTCGGCGTTGAAGATGATGTAGCGGAAATCGACCTCCGGATCTTCCGGCGGTGCCACCACAAGCAGCTGGTCAAAGCCTACACCAGTGTGTCGATCGGACCAGCGGCGGATGTGCTCAGGGTCCGGCGTATAAGACTGGCTGACA
>JBCDDI010000170.1:0-6960 GCA_039180365.1 Pseudomonadota bacterium | reverse complement strand
TCGCTGGCGGTCTGGCTATGCCGATCGCCGGCAAAGTCAGTGCGCCGGGTCAGCTCTCTTCTCACTATGCGCCGCGGGCGGCGCTACGCCTCGATGCCAGCCATGCCGAAGCCGGAGAAATGCTGCTCGGCTTCGGCCCCGGCGCACCAAGCGATGCGCCAAACCTGTCTCCCGACGGAGATGTGGTGGAGGCGGCTGCAAATCTCTACCGCCTGTTGCGGGAACTTGATGCGACTGGTGCCAGCAATATTGCCGTGATGCCGATCCCCGAGACGGGGCTTGGAGAGGCGATCAACGATCGCCTGCGCCGCGCCGCCGCACCACGTCCGTAGCAGGCGAAACCCCGCCACGAAGCGCCTTAGCGCTCGCTTAGGGCAAGCCTCAAACCAAGAAAGGCGAAGGCGCCTGCGAAGGAGCGCTTTAACCAGAGCATGATTGCCGGCCGGGAAATCACGTAGTCCCGAGCGAGAGAAGCACAGCCGCCGTAGGCCACAAACACCAGGAAGGTCAGCGCCATGAAGATGGCTGCCAGGAAGAACATGGCTGCTGCGGCGCTTTCCTGACCGCCAGCAACGAACTGCGGCAGGAACGCCAGAAAGAACAGCGACAGCTTGGGGTTCAGCACGTTGATGAGCATGCCCGTTGTTGCCGTTTTGACCAGGGTGATCTCGCGCCTGTCTTCGCTCACATCCAGCGCACCCTGCTCCCGCAGGATGCTCCAGGCCATGTAAAGCAGGTACGCCACGCCGAGATATTTGATGACCTGAAAGGCCAGCGCGCTTGTGTGAAAGATTGCTGCCAGACCAACGATGCTGGCGACGGCAGCGGGCAATATGCCGAGAGTGCAGCCGAAGGCAGCGGCGATGCTGGCCTTGAAGCCGCGGCCAAGGCCGATGGCCAGCGTGTACAGAACACCGGTTCCCGGGAGCAGAATGACAACCAGCGACGTCACAACGAATTCCATGCTCACACCCACGTAGAAACTCTCCAGGCCGCTCTCTTCAGTGGGAGAGAGCGTAGCGGAGATCGGTCACAGATACTCAACGGATCGTTGTCTAGGTGAGCTGGGCTGCGCGCTTCGCAATGGCGCTGCCGTTGTCGGTCGTGCCATAGCCCGCATCCTGGCGAACCAGATCAACGGCACACAGACTATCGAGGGACTGACTCAGGGCTCGCGGCGTGATGACCAGGCTGTCGCGAAGCTCGTTGAAGCGCGTTGCACCCTCATTAATGCCGAGCAGGGTCGGCACGCTCCATTTCCGGTAGATCACAGAGGTCACACCGAGCTCGGCCACCAGGGCGTCAAAGAGGCTGCAGTAACGGGCAAGGTCCTGCCCTTCCTTCGTGAGGATGTACTCCGGACGCAGGGGATGGCCGTAGCCCGGGTTTCTCTGCACCCAGCCGGCGGCCATGAGTTCCTCGAGGCTGCGGCTTAAAGAGTCCGCGTTCATGCCGAGCGCCTGCTTCATAACGACAAAGCGAGCGCCTTTCCGTTCGTGGAGAAGCGCCAGCAGGCGGACATGCCAGCGCCTGTTGAATAGCTGCAAGATCGTTGGCTGTTGACGGGACGACGACCTAAGTATACTTTTCTGACTCAACTCAGGGAAGGGAGACTCCCAATGCCGGAATACAAGGGTGACATTACGCTGTCGTCCTCCGTGAAGAACCTCGATCAATCGATTGCCTGGTTTAAGGACATGTTGGGCTTCGAGCTGGTCATGCGCATGGATGAAGCAGGCTGGGCTGAACTCAGCTCGCCCACGCAGGATGTGACCATTGGTCTGGGTGAGAATGAGTCAGTAGAAGGTCACGGCGGCACCACGCCGGTATTTGGCGTCACTGATATTGCCGCCGCCCGTGCTGAGCTCGAAGGCAAAGGGGTGACCTTCGACGGCGACATCGTCGAGATTCCCGGCATGGTGAAGCTGGCCACATTCTTCGATCCCGATGGCAACAGCTACATGTTTGCGGAGTCGCAGTAACCCACCGACAGGGTGGAGGCCAGGCGACCGATTAAAGGCGGCTCGCCTCCAAGCCGCGATACACCAACTGCATTAACGCTTAGAGCATCGCCGCGTTAGCAGGTACGCCCAGGTAAAGCTTGCCGACAAGTTCGGTAATGTTCGGGCCAACCATGATGTGCTGCGTTGCCACGTGCACATCGCGAAAGTGGCGCTGCAGTTTCGACGTCGAGTACACGGAGCTGCCACCGGCGAGCGTGTACATGGCGTCCACGGTTTTCACGCTCGAGGATACGGCGTGATTGGTGGCGAGGCGCAGATCGCGTCTGAGTTCCATCGGCACCTTGTCGCCTCGTTCAGCGTAAGTCCAAGCCGCTTCGATGGCGTCGTAATAGAAAGCCCGGGCGCTGCGCAGGTTCGCTTCGGCGCCGGCAACCTCGAGCTGCGTGTGCGCCTTTTCTGCCATCGTTGATCCGCTGCCGACGCGCTTTTTGGATTGGGCCAGGGAGACGAGCTCGTCGATGGCCGAGCGGGCGATACCAAGGGTTACCGCAGCAATACCGAGGGCCAGGAACGTGAAGTTTGGGAACTGATAGAGCGGCCGGTCCGGGTTTTTCGGCTGCAGGAAACCGACCGCCCGACCTTCAGGTACAAAACAGTCGGTGACCTGAAAGTCCGTGCTGCCCGTGCCCTTGAGGCCAGTGACGTGCCAGGTATCGAGGAATTCAATGTCGCTCGCCGGGAACAACATCATGTGCTGGCGCGGATTGCCGTGGGCATCCAGCATCGCCTCACCACCTTCTTTGAGCAGGCTGCCACCGAGCACCCAGTCAGCGTTTTCGGTCCCGGACCCCCACTGCCAGCGGCCGTTAACCTGGAAGCCGCCCTCAACCCGCTCAGCCCGGCCGTTCGGTGCGAATACGCCGGCGATGAGTGTTTCCGGGTTCGGGAAACACTCCCGGGCAACGTCCTCCGGCACTCGGGCGAGCGTTGTGCCGCTTGTGGCACCGATAAACGCCACCCAACCGCAGGACGCTTCACCCTGGGCCAGCGTTTCGAAGACCCGACTGCCAACGAGCGGTGAGACTTCCAGGCCGCCGATGGCTTCAGGAATGAACATGCGATAGATGCCAGCTCGGGCCATAGCGTCTGAGTGTTCTTTCGGCACTCGTCGAGCGGCTTCGATCTCGTCACCGGCTGCCGAGAAGCGTTCTGCTAGCGCTCTCGCTTCTGCGAGTACGTCCGGCTGGTCTGCGTCTGTATTTGCATCTCTATTTGCGCTTTCTGCAATTTCTGCACTCATGACTGTTCCTTTTTCCTCAGCTCGCCAGCCGCAGACGGTTGGCGATGTTGTTGCGCTGCATATTCGAAGAGCCGCCGACAATCGGCATACCGAGCAGATCCCGGACGTTGCGCTCCATGTTGAAAGCATCCGTCAGGCCGTAGGCGCCGAGCACCCGCTGGCAGGTCAATGCGATTTCGACCGCCTGTTCACCGATGAAGAGCTTCGCCATGGAAGACTCCACGGACAGCGGTTTGCGTTCGTTGGCGAGCCAGGCGGCGTGATACAGCATGTGTGTGCAGGCCTGAAGTCGGGTCCGGGCATCCACGAGCGAATGGCGAATTGCCTGATGCTGGCCGATGGGTCCGCCGAACTGTTCGCGCTCTTCCGCGTAGCGCCAGGCCTCCTCGACACAGGCTCGGGCGAAGCCAAGGGCGCAGGCCGAGATCTCGAGTTTCTCGACTTCCAGGGCTTCACCGGCAAGGACCTCCCAGCCGTGTTGCCACTTCGAAACACCGCCGAGAATGGCGCTTGCCGGCAGGCGTACATCATCGAAGCTCACATCTGAAGAAGCCGTGTAGCGCAGGTTGGCGTGCTCAATGGGTGTGACCGTCACGCCCGGGGCGTTCGGCGGTATGAGCAGGAAACTCAGATTCCGGTAACGGGGTCCATCCGGGTCGCTGTTTACCAGGCAGATGATGTAGTCGGCGAAGTCCGCACCCGTGCACCAGCGCTTGGCGCCGTTCACGATCACTTCTGAACCGTCTGGCGAGAGCGTTGCCCGGGTGCGCACGCTGGCGAGGTCGCCGCCGATGTCTGGTTCCGAGAGACCGTAGGCAAACAGGAGCTCACCGGCGGCGATGCGCGGGAGAAACTCTGCCTGCTGCTGCTCGGAGCCATTTTCCGACAGGTTGAGACCGCCGTAGAAGGCCGCGTGGATGAACGGGCCCGCCGCGAAGCTGCCGGCCTGGCACAGTTCCTCAATGGCAACCATCGCCGCAACGATGTCCCGACCCTGACCCCCAAAACGTTCATCGATGGTCAGACCGCAGATGCCGAGCGCCGCAACCTTCGGCCAGAGATCGGCGGGGAAGTGATGCGCACGATCCCACTGGCGCACAGCCTCCTGCGGCATTTCTTTCGCGACAAAACTCTTCAGGCTGTCCCGGAGCAGGCGAATGTGCTCCGGTTCTTCCTGATAACTCCAGCTCATGACTCGCGCCGGTTGCCGAAGCGGTTGTCGAATACGAGCGCTTCGATGCCGCGGCGTCGAATGGGCCCGTGACCCTTGCCCACGGGATAGCCCAGGGGGATGGCGGCGGCAGTGCCCCAGGGTTCCGGGATGTCGAGGAGCTCGAGTACTTCAGGCTCACGCTGGCAAAGTAGCGTCGTCAGCACACAGCCGAGACCCTCGGCCCGGGCAGCGAGGAGCAGGTTCTGCACCGCGGTGTAGACGGAGCCACCGCCGACCACGGATACCCGGTCCAACTTGATGTCAGTGATCGCCATCATCTTCGGATTGAAGCAGAAGATGGCGATAGCCGGCGCCTCGTGAAAGTGTTCGGCAAGATAGTCGCCAGCGGCGAGGGTGCGCTCTTCCCGGGGTCGGTCGGCTTCCGGGAGGCGGGCGATGTTTGCCCGGTAGCCTTCGGCGAAGCCCGCCCACTGTTCTGCGTAAAGGTTTCCCAATACGGCCTTCGCCTCCCCATCACGCACGAGCACGATGCGCCAGGGCTGGGCGTTGCCGCCCGTGGGTGCCCAGGCCGCGGCGTCAAGGACGCGGTCGAGCACGTCGTCCGGGATCGGGTCCGGCTTCAGACGGCGTACCGCCCGTAGTGTGCTCATGGCTTCCCTGAGGTTCATATCGTGCATGTCAGATTCCTTTGAAATTCGGGTCGCGTTTTTCGCTGAAGGCTGCAAGGGCTTCGCGATGGTCGTCGGACTTGAAGGTAACGATTTCGAGCGCCGTGGCATGATCGAAGGCGGCGTTGAGGTTCTGCTTAACAAGCTTGTTAACGGATTGTTTCGTGTACTGCAGGGCCAGAGGCGCGCCAGCGGCAAGGCGCCGTGCGAACGCCCGGGCGGCCTCAAGCACCTCGTCGTCCGGGCAGACGAAGTTCACGAGTCCAATGCGGTGGGCTTCTGCCGCACTCACGGGATCGCCGGTGAGCAGATACTGTTTGGCCAGGGCCGGGCCTACGGCCATGGGCCAGATCACCGTGCCGCCATCACCAGCGACGATGCCAACGCGGACGTGCGGATCCAGGATCACAGCGCTTTCCGCCATGAAGATCGTATCCGTGAGCAGGGCGATGGAGGCGCCGAGGCCGGCGGCGGCGCCATTCAGCGCGCAGACGATGGGCACGTCGATGTCGAGCAGATCCCAGATAAGCTGCTTGGCATCCCGGCGGAGATGTTCGAGGGCTTTTGGATCCTGCAGCGTCGGAAACCAGGAGAAATCTCCGCCGGCGCTGAAAGCGCGACCGGCGCCTGTCAGCAGCACGCAGCGCGCATCGTCGAGCTGCTTTAAGTCCCGGAACAGGCGGGTGAATTCTTCATGGAGCAGCCCATCGACGGCGTTCATGGCGCTGTCCGGATGATCGATGGTGATCTGCAGTACGTCGCCGTCCAGCGCCTCGAAGCGCAGGGTCCGATAGCTGCCCGGATCGATCTTTGCCATCTCTCTGTATCCCCTCCCCGGGAGCCCCGCGCTGTCCTTCGGCGTTAAGTTGCCGCCAACGCGCGGGCTGTGCATTGCGCACGGTTCTGATGTCCGAACGTATACAATGTATTCGAACGGAAGTAGACTACACAATGTATCTATTCTTGTCGGGAGCTGCAATCTTCATGGCTGAACATGGGGCCGTTGCCCGCCGCTTCGCAGAACTGCTCTCAGGCATTGAGCTGGATCGGCAGCAGTTTGTGACCGCGGTGGACGGGGCTGTTTCCGCCCGGAGCCTCTATTCGATTCTGAACGGACATCGTCGTCCGAGCCGGTCCCTGGCGGTGCTCATAGAGCATCTCTGGGGCTTTCGCGCGGCTTATCTGCTCGAGGGCGAGGGGCCGGCCTGGCGTCCTGCGGCCAGAACCCCAGCCGCTGCGAGCGCCGACCTGGAGGCGGTGCAAGCGGTCGCAGCGCAATCGCCGGAACATGCTCGGACCTTGCGTCGTGATCTCGACGATGCGGTGCTCTGGACCGATCTCTGGCAGCGAACCAACCGCATGCTTGAGCGACTCGATGATGCCAGCGAAGCGCCGGCTCTGGAGCGGGCGCGCCAGGCCTTCAATGAATGCCTGGACGTTGCCGACCGCTATGGGGAGCTTGCGGCCTGCAAGTATCGTCGGCGGGTACTGCATCTGGTGACGGCCTTCATGAGTCGCACTCTCGATTCCATGGCAGCTGGCCCGGCGGCTGAAAACCCGGCGGCGCGCTTTCAAGCCCTGCTGACGGACGTTAAGGCCGAAGAAAGTCGGCTCAAGCTTGAGGAAGGAACGCTCAGGTCTGCCCTGGAGGATCGCGCCCGGGCGCCGGATCCGCTCCTTGAGCTCGATCAGGTGCCTGCCGACCTGATAGCCGCCCGGCTGCTGGAAGCCCGGGTCGGGGAGGTGCTGCGCCGCCGCTGACCGACCGCCGCCGGCGTAGCTACGCAGCGTGGGTACTCAGAACAGCTGCTCCTGCTTGAGGCCGCGCAGCTGATCGCTGCCGTAGATTTTGCG
>JBCDDI010000169.1:0-6996 GCA_039180365.1 Pseudomonadota bacterium | reverse complement strand
TAAGCTCCAGTTCGGGGATTTCCTGAGCGTTGATCAGGAGGTCGCGCAGATCAGCGAGGTAGGCGGGTTCGTCGAACTGCGCCTCGCCCGCGGCATCGACGCTTTCATGGCTTGCCGTCAGGGTGTCGAGGTTCAGCCCCGTTGGTTCAGCGGCTTCTGCCGGTTGAATGGTCTCCCGGAACAGCGACTCGAGAATCCGCCGTTGCTGCTCCATGAGGAGGGTTTTTCCATCGTCTTCGGCCTCCAGGCGGCGGGCCACTTCGGCGTCTACGGCAATGGCCTGCAGCGCTGCGCGATCCTCCGCGGGTGCCAGCACCCCGGGAAGTTCGAGGACGAGCTGCGGACGCTGGTCCAGCGCCTCACCCAACCGTGCCAGGATCTCACGCTGGGGTGGGGTCAAGTCTGCCCGTCCCGGCTCGAAGCCGATGGCTTCAATGTCGGCGGATTCCAGGCCGACAAGGGATCCAAGCAGTCGGAAGGGTGCTGTGGCGAGACCAAGAATGACATTCGAGAACGCCTGGCGAACAGCACCCCCATAGCTGAAGGATGGATCGTCCAGAGTTCCCGCTACCGGGAAGCTGAAGTCGAGTTCTCCGGAAGGGTCTTTTAAGAGCGCTACCGCAAGATCGAGGGGCAGATCCATGGCGCCAGGCTGATCAACTTTCTCTCCCAATGTGAGGTCGCGGACGACGAGGCGGTTATTCCCGTCGAGTCGGCCCTCATTAAGGCCCACGGTGATGGTGAGGTCCGTACGACCTTCGTCGATACGCCGGCCGGCGAACTTGATGGTGTACGGGCTCATGCGTGGCAAGTCGACGTTGTCGAAGTCCACCACCACGTCGGTCGTGGCTCTGGGTGCAAAGGGATTCAGCGCGCCGTTGATCGTCAGGCGACCGTATTCGTTCACCTGACCCTCAAGATCGATCCGGGCCGGCTCCGAGCTCTTGCTGGAAAGGGCGCTGGCGGATCCGCCGAGCCCCGAGATGTTTGCTTCGAAGGGGAGCGGCAGGGCCAGATCCGTGAACCGGGCGCTCGCATCACGGATATTGGTCTGGCCGATGCTGAAGGTCATCGGCTGGACAGGGTCGCCAGTTGCGCCCGAGGTGCCTGCGTCGTTGCTTTGTACTTGCGGTGCCGCTCCCGTGTCCGCGTCCCTTGCGACCAGGGTACGGGCAAGGTTGGTTGTTCCATCCTGCTCAATTTCGATGCGCGCGTAGGGTGCCTCCAGGCTCAGCACCGATAAGGCAACCTTGCTCGGCTCCGCTTCGATGCGATCGACGTGCAGGCGGGTCCAGGAGAGGAGCGCCTCCTCCTGGACCTGGTCAATGAGGGAAAGATCCCGAAGTTCCAGATCGCCCGCATAGCGGTAGGGCGTTCCGGCTTCGCTCGCCAGGCTGCCCTGGAAGGCGATGGTGCCACCGGCGAGACCCACCCTGGCGAAGGTGCTGAGGTAGGGCTGCACCGTAGCGATGAGCAGTCCGGCGCCGGTGACCTCTGCAGTCAGTGCCGGTGTCGGCAGCAGCTGGACCGAGCCCTCAAGCTCCACGGTGCCGCCGAGGGCAGGGCGAAGCAGGACTTTCAGCGGCATGGTCGCGTTGTCGGCGTTGCTCAGGGCTTCGAGACTGAGATCAAACTCGCTGACCCTGAGACTGCTGTCTGGGATCGTTGTATCCGTGTGAGAGAGGGTCCAGTCAGTGAGGCGCAGGGCATCGGCCGACAGGGTCCAGGGCGCTGCATCTTCCGTGACCTCGGCGAGGGCTTCGTCGGTGGTCGGCGGTGGAACCGCCTCGTTTTCTACTGGCGGAAAATAGCCGCCACTGTCGCGCCGGTAAGCGTCAACGGCCACCCGTTCGAAATGAATGTCATCAAAATGCACGGTACGCTCGGGCCAGCGCAGGGAGCCGCCGGAGACCTTAAAGGCCTCAACCTCAACAAGGTGTGGAAAATCCGGCTGATTGACGGCGAGGCCCGCCAGGGTGCCGTCCAGGTTTTCGATGATCACGCTCAGCGCCCCGCTGCGGTCGACGGCGAAGCGGTAGTCGAGGTTGGCCGCAAGGTCACCGCCATCGAAGCTCACCGGCAGCGCAAGCTGATCTCGGAAATAACGGAACAGGAGCGGTGTGTAGGAGCCGGCAACCCGCAGCTCACCGGCAAGGGCGATGGGATTTACCGTCAGCGTGCCCGTCCAGGCGACTTCGGCGCCGGACTCCGTGCGAATCACCACCTGCTGGTTTCCCTGACGATCCGGCAGCGTGGAAAGATCTGTCACTTCCAGATCAATGGGTGCGAAAACGGTGCTGAACGTTTCGCTCGGTACTTCGTCGGTAAGCTCGATGCTGCCGCGGACAATACGCAGGTCGGCGATCAGCAGCCGTGGCAGGTTCGTCGCCTCGGCCGGTGGGTTGGCAGCAGCAGTGGTCTCGTCTGCTGCTTCGGGTTCCGGTGCCGCAGCGGTGCCTACGGCATTGCCGGTCGCCGTCCAGCGATCGGCGAGATCGTGGAAGTTTGTCCGGGCTTCCTCGTAGCGGATGGCGCCGAGCACGGGCTCAATCAAGTGAATTTCCTGGAAGCTCGCGGCCCAGCGAAACAGACTCGAAAGCTGAAAATTCACATAGAGCCGATCGAAGGCGAAAAGCGTCGAGCCGTCTGCCTCTTTTACGACAAGCTCGTCAACGGTAAGGCTCAGAACGAAAGGGTTGATGCTGAGCGTCTCGAGCTCTGCGTCGAGGGCGAGTCTTTCCTTCAGGGTGCTGACCAGCGTTCGCTCTACCAGCCATGGCGCGAGCAGGAAGCCCGCGAGCGCATAAAGCGCGATCAAGAGCACGGCGATGACGCCCCGCTTCTGCCACGGATTCAGTGGCTTCCCTGCCATGATCGACTCCCTGTCGCTGGTCTGTTCTTAAGCTTCAGTCGGTGCGGCGATAAACCACGGTGCCGCCGAGGATGGTCATTTCAACTTCTGTCTCGGGGAGATCTTCATCGGCTACCGTGAGCAGATCCTGGCTCAACACGACCATATCGGCGAGTTTCCCAGGCGTAAGGCTGCCCTTAAGGTCTTCCTCGAAAGAGGCGATGGCATTGTTGATCGTGTCGCTCGCGAGCGCTTCTTCCCGGGTCATGACATGTTCCGGAAAGAAGGGGGTTCCTTCTTTGGTAATGCGCGTGACAGAGGCTGTGAAGGATGCGATGGCATCGATGGGTTCAACAGGGACATCAGTACCGTTGCCGATGATGGCACCGGACTCGATGAGGCTCCGCCAGGCGTAGGAGGTGATCCGACTGCGCTCCGCCCCGAGGCGGGAGGGAATCCAGGGCCCGTCTGACGTGCAGTGGACGCCCTGCATGGCGGCAATAACGCCGAGGCCGGCGAAGCGTGGGACGTCACTCGGATGGATATGCTGAGCGTGTTCGATGCGCCAGCGGAGCGCCTGGCCGTCGGCCCCCGTGCGTTCAAAGACGCGTTCGTAGAGATCGAGGGTTTCGCGATTGGCGCGATCGCCAATGGCGTGAGTGTTTACCTGATAGCCATGCTTAACGGCGATTTCGGCGGTGCCTTCGATGTCCTCTACGGTCTCCAGAACCAGCCCGGTCGTGTGGTCGAGGTCTTTGTAGGGAGCGAGCAGCCAGGCGCCGTGGGCACCCAGGGCGCCGTCAATCTGGCGTTTGATGGATCGCACCGCGAGAAAGTCGTTTCCTTCGGCCACCATGCGGTAGTCGGGGAGGCGGGCATCCATCTCCTCATTGCTCTCGCCGCGAACCATGACGTAAAGGCGGATCGGCAGTGCGCCCTCCGCTTCCAGGGTTTTGAAGAAGTCGATCTCCTCGAAGGAAGCGCCGGCGTCGTGAAAAGACGTTACGCCATGAACGATGGCTTCCTGGCCGGCGAGAAAAACGCGCTCACGCAGAACCCGATCGGTCTCTTCCGCCGTCATCTGCGATTCGTAGTCTTCTACCGCATCGTTCAGCAGCCGCTGCGCCGTTTCCCGAAGCAGGCCCGTCGCTTTGCCGTTGGCATCGCGAACAATGGTGCCCCCGGCTGGATCGGCCGTTTCATCACCGACGCCAGCGGCGGCCAGAGCGGCGTCGTTGGCGAAGGCTGCATGGCCGCTCGCGTGCCCGAGCAGCACGGGGTTATCGGGCGCTACCTGATTCAGCGTCGTGTTCACCGGCACACCTTCGACGGCGTCGTCCGGGAGTGAATCCCATTTGTCCTGATGCCAGCCGCGACCGAAGATCCACTGACCGGGCTCTGCCTGGTCAACGGCAACTGCCACCATGTTCACTACCTCTTCCCAGTTGCGCACGGTGTTGAGATCGAGGATCTGCTTGGCCCGGCCGAGGCTCATGTAGTGACCGTGGCCTTCGATGAAGCCGGGCATGACGAAGCGGCCGTCGAGCTCGATGACTTCCGTGCCGTCACCGATGTGGGCGCTTATTGCCTCATTACTGCCAACGGCAAGCACCTCGCTGCCAAGGACGGCAATCGCCTCGGTCTCGCCGAGCTCGGGATCGACGGTGGCAACCTTACCGCCGCGCAACACAAGATCGGCCACGACGGCTTCTGCGACTGGGGCAGCATCCGCATCGGGGGTCTGACTGGCGTCCTCCCCCTGGCTGCAGCCGACACAGGCGGCCAGTGTGATGAATGCTGCGCTGATCAAGGCGGGCGCACGGCGCGACGCAAGAGCTAACTGGAACATCTTAGCTACCCCCGGGAAGTGAGCGCGAAAGCCTCGCAGAAGGTCCGGGGGAAGGCAAACCGAGGGGTGAGGGTCAGTCCACGGTGGCCCAGCATTCGACCTCAACGCGACCGCCGAGAGCGAGCCCATTGGCGCCGAAAGCGCTGCGGGCGGGTTTGTCACCCGGGAAGAAGGTCACGTAAACCTCGTTGAAGGCTGGCCACTCGTCGATGTCGGCGATCATCACCGTACATTTCACGACCCGGTCCAGCGATGAGCCGTTCGCTTCGAGAACCCCCTTGATGTTCTCAAGCGCCTGCTTCGCTTCCGCCCGGATGCCACCGGGGACCAACTCCAGGGTGCCCGGGGCGGTACCGAGCTGCCCGGAAAGGAACAGCAGGTTGCCGACCCGGACGGCGTCTGAGAAAGGCAGTCCCAGCGCTTCGGTGTTTGCCGATGGCAGGAACTCGACCTCGGCGGCGCGAAGACGAGGTCCGCCGCCGAGCAGGAGCACGGCGACGATCAGGCTGGCGGTGATCAGGGTGGGGCGTGGCATCATATTGGCTCTCCTCTCGTGAGGACTATAGCAGGGAGCCATCATGAGCAAAGCCGCCCTCGGCTGGGGCCACATCAATATCAATGTCAGTAACCTCGATCGGTCCGTTGCTTTTTATGAGTTGCTCGGCTTTCGCCGCTTCATGCCCGGTATCCCCTACCTTCAGCTTGAGGAAGCACGGGCCGGCGCTATGCACGAGGATTCGGCGGCGGCCCTCGGGCTGCCGGCAGGGGTTCGCGGGCGCGCCTGCATCATGGGGCTGGATGACGGCTTTCCCAAGCTTGATCTCACGGAGCTTGCCGTGGGCGCCCAGGCGTCGCCGCTTGCGAATGCCGATCTTGGTGTGGTCCGGATCTGTCTCAGTTCCCGGGATCTGCCTGGGGACTATGAACGCCTGACGGCCGCTGGCGTCGAGTTTCTTTCGGCACCTGCCCCGGCGGCGAGTGGTCTCGCTGACCTTGCGGTGTGTCGGGACCCCGATGGCACACTCATCGAAGTGGTGCAGATCTATCTGGACCGCTGGGCCCGGCTCGCGGATGATGGCTGAACCGGGACGGTTAACAGGAGAGAGGACGTGAAGGTAGGTCTGGCGTTTGCAAGCAGCATCGGCATTGATGGTGCGACGGCTCTGGATATCTGTCGGCGGGCGGAGAGTGCCGGCTTCGAATCGGTGTGGGGCGGTGAGCACGTTGTGCTGCCCGATAAGATCATGTCGAAGTACCCCTACACGGAGGACGGCAAGATTCCCGCGGAGCCGGATACGCCGATTCCCGATCCGCTCATCTGGCTCGCCTTTGCGGCGGCGGCGGCACCGACGCTGCGCCTCGGCACCTGTATCCTCATCGTCCCGCAGCGTAATCCGCTGATCCTGGCGAAGGAGCTCGCAACCCTCGATGCGATCTCCGGCGGCCGGGTGGAGCTCGGTCTCGGCGTTGGCTGGTTGGAAGAAGAGTTTGATGCCCTCGGTGTGCCCTGGGCACGCCGCGGTGCGCGCAACGACGAGTACATTGAAGCCATGCGCGCCCTCTGGGCGGGTCCCCATGCGGAATATCACGGCGAGTTTGTGGATTTTGAGCCGGCCACCTGCAGTCCGCGGCCGGTGCACGGCAACATTCCCGTGATTGTTGGCGGCGATACGGAGGCCGCCATCAACCGCGCCGTACGCCTGGCGGACGGCTACTTTCCCGGGGAGGGGGACTTTGAGCGCCTCGGCGCCCTGCTCGGACGCCTGCGCACCGCTGCAGAGGCCGCGGATCGGGATCCTGCGAGCATTAAGGTGAATGCCATGTTCGGCATGCAGATGATGGATCCGGCGGCAGGCGTCGAACAGATGCTGGAGCTTGGCGTTGATCGCATCATGGTCCCGGCATTCTTTTTCGCCGGGGATGGCGGGCTCGATCGGCTGAGCGAGTTTGGCGAAACGGTTGTGCCTCTGGCGGCTGGCGGCTAGCGTCTGAGAGCCGAGGCCAACGGTTCGGCCGATTCAGCGGGAAAAACGGGCTCGAGCATGGGAATCAGGGCTTTGGCGCCCGTTATCGTCAAGTGGTCTCCGTCGTGATAGAAGAGCTTGTGCCCGGCTCGGATCCGACAGCTCTCGCCAGCGCAGAGTAGTTTGTCGGGGCGGAGCAGCGTCGCGCGATGTCGCTCTGCCGCAGCCTGCATCATGGCGATGGTACGGCCGTTTCTGACGTCGAAATCAGCCTGGGAAGGCGCAATGGTCACCTCATCGAGCAGCGTGCCCAGGCGTTCACGCTGAGCCAT
>JBCDDI010000168.1:0-7022 GCA_039180365.1 Pseudomonadota bacterium | reverse complement strand
GAGGGATTGGAATTCGTCTTTGTCTTTGACCGTAACGCGATGCGCGTAGTCGCCGCGGATGATGTGCCGGGTGAGTTGTTCGAGCCGGTTCAGCAGTGCAAAGCGGCGCCGTAGCAGGCGGACCATGAGCCAGGCGGTGATGACGAAGGCGACGCCAACGGAGCCGGCGTAAACCCAGACCGGCATGGGCAGAACTTCAAGGGCAATGCTGCCCAGGGCTGCCAGAGCAACAAGGGCGAACAGGCTGACCAGTGCCAGCAGCTGACGTTCAACCCGATATCCTGCTCGTTCTCTGCGTCCGCTGCCCATTCTGCCTTACTGTCTCAGCCGACTGTGTTCGGCACCCAGGCCGCATGGAACCATGAGCGTCACGGTTGCGCTGTGACGCCTGACACATTTGTTCGGGCCTCAGCCCTGGAGAAAGGGCTTTTTGAGCAGTTCTTTGTACAGCTTCCCAGTTTGATGTCGGGGTAACGCCCTATGGAAATCGATAGCCTTGGGGCATTTCAGGTGGGCGAGCCGGTCGCGACAGAAGCTGATCAGTTCGGTGTCGGAGACCTGCCGGTCAGGAACGAGCTCAACGGCGGCGCGCACGGCCTCGCCGAACTCAGGATCCGGGATTCCGAAGACGGCGGCGTCCTGCACCGCCTCATGCTCGAGCAGCACATCTTCTACTTCTCTTGGATACACGTTTACACCGCCGGTGATGATCATGTGTGACGCGCGATCGGTGAGATAGAGGTAGCCGTCCGCATCAACGTGGCCGATGTCGCCAAGCGTTGACCAGCCAGCGCTGTTGTAGGCGTCAGCGGTTTTATCAGGATCCTTGTAGTACTCGAATCGCGGTCCGCCCTCAAAATAGACCTGGCCCGTTTCACCGGGGCCCAGAACGTTGCCCTGGGGATCCGTAATGCGGACTTTTCCTAAGATGGGCCGACCTACTGAACCCTTGTGCTTCAGCCACTCCTCGGGGCCGATAGCCGTCTGGCCGTTACCTTCAGTGCCGGAGTAGTACTCGTAGAGGATGGGTCCCCACCAGTTGAGCATGGCTTCCTTGACGTGCACGGGACAGGGGGCGGCTGCGTGGATGGCGTATTGATGACTGGACAGATCGAAGGCCTGCCGCTCGGACTCAGGCAGTTTTAACAGGCGCACGAACATGGTCGGGACCCACTGGCTGTGCGTTACGGCCTCTGCCTCGATCAGAGCCAGACTCCCGGCCGCATCGAAGCGGGGCATGATGACGCTCCTGCCGCCGCTCCGGTGGACCATATTGTTATAGCGCAGCGGAGCCGAGTGGTAGAGGGGTGCGGTAGAAAGATAGACCGTGTTCGCGTTGATGGCGTGGAGGTCCAGGCGACGGCGGAAAAGCTCAGAGACGGTGCCGAGCGGTGCGCCGGGCTGCGCCGCACGCACCCCTTTTGGCTTCCCCGTGGTGCCGGAGGAGTACAGCATTTCCGCACCCTCCGCCGCATCAGCGATCAGCGTCGTTCTTTCACCGGCAATCGCGTCGCGCCAGCTCTCAAGTTCCAGAGTCAGCGCCTGCGGCACGGTGATGTCTTTTTCGCGCTGTGCCCGGCTGATGACAAAGAGCTTCGCCTCACAGTCGCCGAGAATGTATTCGATCTCCCGGCGCTGGAACTGGACGCTGATCGCCGTGTAGTAGAGGCCGGCCATCTGGGCCGCCCAGAAGAGGAGCAGCCCGTCCGGGTGATTTTCAGCGAGAACGGCGATGCCGTCGCCGGTCTTAAGGCCCATGCGACGCAGGGCCTGGGCACCCTTGAGGGCCTCGGTGGCGAGGGTCTCGTAGTTCGTCGTGGCGCCGGCGAAGCTCCAGGCCGTCGCGTCCGGACGGGACTCGGCCTGGAAAAGTGGATGCAGCTCGGCCGCGGGCACCAGCCCTAGGAAGGACCGCTGTCGCGGGGCATGGGCATGGGGAAGGGAGTCACATTCGAGCCGTTTGACTCGGTCACTTTGGCAACGCCTTCTTTTTCCACTTCGTCGATGCGGATAACCGAGTGCATGGGGATGAAGCTGCGTTGCACGCCTTCAAACTCCGTACGCAGCTTGTCTTCGCTGGGATCCACCACCAGCTGCGACTTGGAGCCGAAGATGTAGTCCTCAACCTCGATAAAGCCGTAGAGGTCGCTCTGGTAGATGTTGTGCGCGTAAACCTCGTAGATCTGCCCCTGATTGTGGAAAACCACTTTGTAGATGTGCTGCTGGGTATCCGTCATGTTGGTCTGGTTCGCGAATATTAGTTAATAAAACTGACTTCATTGGCGCAAGGTCGGCACCCTAACTACGGCGCCGTCGCACCTGCCCTGGCACCTTCCGTGGTCCGGGAGGGAGATATATGACTGTCTGCGTGAGAATCAAGTCATTATAATCGCCGGCCCTCGAAATGACCGCAGTGACCTGATTGGCGGATTTCTCCCGGGAATACGCTCGCTCAGGCCGACCGACACAACCACGCCGACGATGAAAAAGCTCTACATCAAGACTCACGGCTGCCAGATGAACGAGTACGACTCGGCGCGTATGGCGGATCTTATGCGCGAACGCGAAGGCTACGAGCTCGTCGACTCGCCGGAAGAGGCGGACCTGCTGCTCCTCAACACCTGCTCGATCCGCGAGAAAGCCCAGGAGAAAGTGTTTCACCAGCTCGGGCGCTGGAAGGCCTTGAAGAAGGCCAAGCCAGACCTCGTCATCGGCGTGGGCGGCTGCGTCGCCAGTCAGGAAGGTGAAGCCATTCAGCAGCGTGCCCCTTATGTGGACGTGGTCTTCGGCCCACAAACGCTGCATCGGCTGCCCGAGCTTGTTCCGGCTAAACCGGCGGCGGAGCGGGTGCCTCTGGTGGACATCAGCTTTCCGGAAATCGAGAAATTCGACCGCCTGCCTGAGCCCCGAGCCGAGGGCCCCAGCGCCTTTGTGTCGATCATGGAAGGCTGCAGCAAGTACTGCAGTTTCTGCGTGGTTCCCTACACCCGCGGTGAGGAGGTCAGCCGTCCTGTGGCGGACGTGCTCCGGGAGATCGAGGAACTTGCGGCCCAGGGGGTGCGGGAAGTGAATCTCCTCGGCCAGAACGTTAACGCCTATGCGGGACCTATCGACGGTGATCTTGCAGATCTTGCCGAGCTGATCCACTACGTGGCGGCCATCGATGGCATCGATCGGATCCGCTATACAACGTCCCACCCCGTTGAGTTTACGGACAGCCTGATCGAAGCCTATGCAGAAGTGCCGGAACTTGTGGACCACCTGCACCTGCCGGTGCAGTCCGGCTCCGACAGGATTCTCGCGCGCATGAAGCGCGGCCATACGGCGGCCGAGTATCGGGCGAAGATCGATAAACTCAGAGCCCTGCGGCCGAAGCTCAGTCTTTCTTCTGACTTTATTGTCGGATTCCCCGGCGAAACGGCGGAAGACTTTGCCGATACGATGACGCTGATCGATAGCGTCGGTTTCGATGTTTCCTTCAGCTTCATCTACAGCGCCCGTCCGGGAACACCGGCGGCGGACCTTGCGGACGACACGCCCATGGCCGAGAAGAAAGCGCGTCTCGCGACGCTGCAGGCGCGCATCCGCGAGCAGGCGGCAGCGATCGGTGAGGCCATGGTCGGTGGCGTGGAGCAGGTGCTGGTCATGGGACCGTCCGCACGCAACCCGGCAGAGCTGCAGGGCCGTACGGAGAACAATCGAGTGGTGAACTTTGCTGCTCTGGACCAGGGCCTCATCGGCACCTTTGCGGCGGTGCGAATTGACGAAGCGCTGCCCAACTCCCTGCGTGGCACACTCGTACCCGAGGAGTCGGATGCTCGTGCTGCCGCGCCTGAGCGGGCTCCTTTAGACGGTGCCCGCGGCGCCTAAAGTTCATTTGACAGCCCGGACGCCCGGGCTATGCTCAGATTCAAGAGGACGCGCCAGCTGGCGCTTTAATAGACGCGCTAGCGCGCGGGGACAAGTTTAGACCTTGAACGAAAAACCCTCCGGTTTGCGGAGCACGCCTGACGACCTGACCGGTCAGAGCAGGCCGCATGGGACTGACGATGCTGAAGCGATGAGTACGTCAGCCGGGACAACAGACGGCACCAGTGGTGCCGGACCTGCCGAGGTGAGCGAGACGGCTTCCGGGCAGGCATCCAAGGTGGTGTCGCTCACCACCAATCTCACGCTGGAACCGAACGATCCGCAGCGTCTTGCAGCACTCTGCGGTCCCTTCGATCAGAATCTCAGCCATCTCGAGAAGCGCCTCGGTGTGCACATTCGGAACCGCGGCAACCTCTTTCAGGTCAGCGGTCCCGAACATCGCATCAAGGCGGCAAGCGCCCTGCTCTCGCAGCTCTATCGGGAAACGGTGGGCCAGGAATCAATCGATCCGGACACGGTGCACCTGTTTCTGCAGGAAGCCGGCGTGGACGAACTGCTCGCGCGGGAAAACGACGCCAGCGAGGTCCCAGCCAGCGATGTCATCAAAACCACCCGGAAAACCATCAAGCCGCGCGGCGGCAACCAGGCGAGCTATGTGGCAAAGGTGCGTGCCCATGATGTGAACTTCGGGATCGGGCCCGCAGGCACGGGTAAAACCTACCTGGCTGTCGCCTGCGCGGTGGAAGCGCTCGAGTCGCAGCGTGTGAGCCGTATTCTCCTTGTGCGACCTGCCGTGGAAGCCGGGGAAAAACTTGGCTTTCTGCCCGGTGACCTGGCGCAGAAGATCGATCCCTACCTGCGTCCGCTCTACGATGCCCTCTACGAGATGATGGGCGTCGAACGGGTCAACAAGTACATCGAACGCAACATCATCGAGGTGGCCCCGCTGGCCTATATGCGCGGCCGCACCTTGAACAATGCCTTCATCATCCTTGACGAGTCGCAGAACACGACGGTCGCCCAGATGAAAATGTTCCTGACCCGCATCGGCTTCGGCTCCACGGCCGTGATCACCGGCGACGTCACGCAAATCGACCTGCCCCGGGGGGAGCAATCCGGGCTAATCCATGGCGCGCGGGTGCTCGAGGGGCTTGATGGAATCAGCTTCACGCACTTCCGATCGAAGGACGTGGTCCGGCATCCGCTCGTGCAGAAGATTGTTGATGCCTACGATGCCTATCAGGACGATCGGGACGACCCGCGCTCGCGGGGGCGCGCACCGCGCCGCGAAGACCCGGTGCCTCCGAAGGATTCGAGTGGCCATTGACGTGCAGTTTGCAGTCGAGATCGAGGAGCCTCCTGCCGCCGACCTGGTGAAGGCAGCGGAAGCCGTGATGCGCCGCCTCAGGAAGCAGGCCCGGGAGACGGAAGTCTGTCTGCGCATCGTTGATACGGATGAATCCCGGTATCTGAACGAAACCTATCGGGGCAAAGACAAGGCAACGAACGTATTGAGTTTTCCCGCAGACATTGCGCTGCCGGAAGGGGAAACAAGAATTCTGGGGGATATCGCCATCTGCGATTCCGTAGTCCGGGCCGAGGCGGAAGCACAGCGGAAGCCCCTTGAAGCCCACTACGCGCACATGGTCGTACACGGCATGCTGCATCTTTACGGCTACGATCACGAAGATCCGAAAGACGCTGATGCCATGGAGGACATAGAAAGGGAGGTACTCGGGCGTCTCGGCTTTGCCGATCCTTACGGTGAAAGCTGAGCGCGTCAGACCTTGAAGCGATGAGCGAACAGGGAGAAGGGCGCCGATCTTTTATGGATTGGCTCTCGGAGATGTTTTCCGGGGAACCGACCGATCGCGTCGAACTCCGGGAAACCTTACGCGACGCCGCCGATCGGCAACTCATGGGCGGCGACGAGCTGAACATCATTTTCGGTGCGCTGCAGGTATCGGACATGCAGGCGCGGGACATCATGATCCCGCGCACGCAGATGGCGTGCCTGAAGGACGATGAGCCGCCGGATCTCATTCTGAAGAAGATCATCGAGGCGCGGCACTCGCGCTTCCCGGTGATCGGCGACGACCTCGACGACATCAAAGGCATCCTGCACGCCAAGGATCTGCTGCAGCTTGCGGTCGACGGCAGCGATGATTTCGACATCAAGGACTGGATTCGCCCGGCCACCGTTGTGCCCGAAAGTAAGCGCCTCAATGTGCTGCTGCAAGACTTCCGCAGCACGCGCAATCACATGGCGGTGGTTGTGGATGAGTACGGCCACGTCTCCGGCGTGGTCACGATCGAAGACGTGCTCGAGCAGATTGTCGGAGACATCGAAGACGAGCACGACATCGACGATGACAGCGGGGTCAAGCAGCTCGACGACAGCACCTGGAACGTCAAGGCCACCACGCCGATCGAGGAATTTAATGAAGTCTTCGATCAGGAGTTCGACGAAGAAGAGTTCGATACGATCGGCGGTATTGTCATGAAGGCCTTCGGCCACCTGCCGGAGCGCGGCGAACGGATCGATATCGACGACCTGGAGTTTAAGGTCCTGAACGCCGACTCGCGGCGGGTCCGGCTCCTGCAAGTCCGCACGCCTTGAAAATGTCGCTCACGGCGTGAAACCCGCCCTCACCGCTCTGGCGGCAGGTGTACTTCTGCCGCTGTCCATGGCGCCCTTTGGACTCTGGTTTCTCGGACCTCTGTCACCGGCGCTCTGGTTTCTTGCGCTGCGGGAGGAGCGGGGCAGGGGTCTCTTGAATGGTTGGCTCTATGGCCTCGGCAGCTACGGCGTTGGGGTGTCCTGGGTTTACGTCAGCATTCACGATCATGGCGGGGCGCCACCGGCGCTTGCGGCGACGCTGATTCTGATTTTTGCGAGCGGTATGGCGCTCTTCCCCACGGTTCAGGGTTACCTCTTTCGCCGGCTGGCCGGCGCTCGTCCGGGCGCCGGTGCCGGTTCGGCGGCACCGCCCGCGCCGCTGCAGGCGGCCTGGTTTGCGGTGCTCTTCATCACCTTTGAGTGGCTCCTCGGCTGGGTGCTGACGGGCTTTCCGTGGCTCGCCGCCGGTTATGGACAACTCGATGCGCCCCTCGCCGCTTTTGCCCCCCTCGGTGGAGTCTCGCTGGTGTCT
>JBCDDI010000167.1:0-7041 GCA_039180365.1 Pseudomonadota bacterium | reverse complement strand
TCCCTCCTCACAATCTGCCTTGTGCTGTTACCGGCGCCAGCGTTCGCCGCCGACGACAACTTCAGCGAGGACTACTACAAAGAGAAGCGCCGCAGCTTTGATGGGATCGGCAAGGTCTACATGGGCCGGGAGATTTCTCACGTCATGGGGCACCTTGGGGCGGGCTGGCTTGAACGCCCGGAACGTGAGCGGGAAGAACGTACCGACAAGCTCGTTTCCCGGCTGCCCCTGCAGCCCGATTCGGTGGTAGCCGACATTGGCGCGGGAACGGGCTACTTCAGCTTTCCAGTTGCTGAGCGAGTCCCCGAGGGGCAGGTCCTCGCAGTGGATATCCAGCCGCAGATGCTGGCCTTCATTGAGGAGCGTCGGAAAAAGGAAGGGGTCCAGAACGTCAAAGCGATCCTTGGCACGATCAAAGATCCGATGCTGCCGGCGAACGCGGTAGATCTGATCTTCATCGTCGACGCTTATCATGAGTTCTCTCACCCTCGAGAAATGGGCGAAGCCATGGTTCGGTCCCTGGTCCCCGGCGGCAAACTTGTGCTGATCGAATACCGTGCGGAAGATCCGAGTGTTGCCATCAAACCGCTGCATAAAATGACCGAGCGTCAGGCGAAGCGGGAGATGGCCGCCATCGGTTTGAAATGGGTGCGTACGCAGGATTACCTGCCGCAGCAGCACGTGCTGATCTTCGAAAAACCCCTCGTTAACTAGCGCCTGGCGCTCAGGCGAAGTTCGGCATGACCTTCCGGGCAAAGAGGTCGAGGGATTCTTTGAGCTGGTCCGGCGTGTGCAGGCCCTGGGGAATCAGCAGATAGGCTTCATCGATGGGCACAGCTTTTGCGACTTCCTCGATACGTCGATTGAGCGTATCGGGAGAACCGACCAGGACCTCCGGTAAACCCTGACCAAAGGGCGTCGCCCAGGTATCCCAGAACCAGGCCATGTCTTCGAAGAGGGCCTGGGCCTTGGCGTCCGTTTCCGCGCAGATGGTAATGCCGCCCCAGCAGGCCTGATCGCCTGGTTTAACGTCGTGACCGTGGGCGCGCGCTTCCTCTTCCCAGGCCTGCCAGAGCACCTTCAGGAAGTCCGTGTTGCCGGAGAGGACAATGGGCCGGCCTTTGTACTTCGCCCAGAATTTTGCGGTACGGAGGCTGGCAGAGAAACCGCCGTAGAGAGGGATCTGAGTCTGGTAGGGGCGCGGGGCAATGCCCACCTGTTCCACCGCCATGGCATCCGTGACGCCTTCGCCATAGTTCACGTAGACCGGGTGATCGTGAGGATTCACGAGTCCAGTGGGCGGGAACTGCCAGAAGTCGCCCTGATAGGCGAGGGTGCGTTCCTCGAGGGCCTTAACAACGATATCCACAAACTCAGAGAAGTAGGCGCGGTTGGTGGCATCCGCTTCCGAGTCGGCATTCCAGGGTCCCACCGCAGTGAGCTCCGGCTGCACCTTGTAGTTCTCCACCCAGCGGGCCTGATAGCCGCGGACCAGACCGACCCCGAAGCGGCCCCCCAGCATGTGGTCGAGGGTGGCGATCTTCTCGGCGGTCTGTAAGGGATTGTTGGCCGTGGAAACGAAGCCGCAGGTGAGAATCTTCAGGCGTTCCGTATGTTGACCGAGCCACATGGCCATGAGGCACGGGTCTCCGGAGATCTCGAAGCCCTCGATCTGCAGATGGTGCTCCGGATGGCCAAAGGCGTGATAACCGGCTTGCTCTGCAAAGGCCGCAAGATCCCCAAGTTCCCTTAAGAATCGCTGGTACAGCTCCGGCCGGGTGCCCGCCATGCCGGCTTCGAGCTCGGCCCGACGGCCGATGGTGCAGTAGACAAACAGTCCGAACTTCATGGTTCCTCCCCGGTGCCCGCCCTGAGCATACTGCCCAAGCCATTAGGCAGGCGACCCCTCGTGGTTCATCATGCGCCTCCTTAAGCTTTAACGCTGGATTGAAGACGGAGAATCTCATGCGACTGGGTGCTGTGCTCTACAACGACTTCGAGCTGCTGGATGCCTACGGGCCCCTGGAAATGTTCGGGAATCTGGGTGATCAACTGGAGATTGTGGTGATTGCCGAGGAAAAAGGTCCGGTCCGTTCCTCCGGCGGCCCGGCAACCGTGGCGGAGTACAACTTCAGCGATGCCCCGCCCCTGGACCTGATTCTCTTACCCGGTGGTATCGGCACCGTTCCCGAACTGGAAAACGAAGCGCTCCTCGAGTTTCTCCGGACCCGGGCCGAGGAAGCACAGATCACCATGAGCGTCTGTTCCGGTTCGGCGCTGCTGGCGAAAGCCGGCCTGCTGGACGGTCTGCCCGCCACCTCCAACAAAATGTTCTTCTCCCTGGCAACTTCGCAAAGCGATGCAGTGGAGTGGCGGGAGAACGCCCGCTGGGTGGATGCAGGCCGCTTTGTCACCTCCTCGGGCGTCTCCGCGGGAACGGACATGGCCCTCGCCGTCATCGCCCGGGTCTTCGGCGCGGAGGCCGCCGAGACCGTTGCCCGCTTTACGGAGTATCAGTGGCACCGGGATGCAGATGTTGATCCTTTTGTGGAGTATCTCAACCAGGGGGCGCTTTAACCGGCTGCTGGTGCGCGCGGACGGTCCTTCAATCCTTAGAAAAGAGATCGTCGAGCTTTGCCCGCGCCGCCTCTTCCGGCGTCTGAGTGCCCTCATCTGATTCTTCCGCAGCGTCCGGCTCTGAGGCGGCGGCCTCGGGGTCCGACGCCCCGAACAGTGCCTCAAGTTTGTCTCTGGCAGCGCCACCGCGATCGCTGCGGGCACCGTCGAAGGCGTTCCGGTTCGGCTGGAAGAAATCGCAGAAATTGGCGTTCTCTTTGATCACCGGCGGATCGGCGCGCTCGTCATCACACTGGCCGGTCACGTCGATGCGGTAGTGCCGGCAGAAGCGACAGCAGTGCAGGGCCTCGAAACAGGCCGGGCACTGCTCGTGACGCGACAGCGGCAATGGCACATCGGCGAGCTCGTAACCACAGTTCCAGCATTGCAACGGTGTTGTCGCCATAACGGTAGCCTCCGGCTCGATCAGTCCTCGGTCAGCCCGTCCCGGTTTGGTGCTTCGTTCATAACCGTGCTTGCGCCCAGGTCCCGGGCCCGGCGCACGATATTGTCACCGAAGCGCTCCGATAGCTCATCCAGCGTCGTCTCCAGGCGTCGTTCCCGGTCATCGGTGAGCAGATCCAGCTGGGCACTACCTTCCCTGGCCCGCAGGTCATGGGCAGTCAGACCGACGAGCCGGAAAGGGCCTGGATGCTCGAAGCGTTCGAGCAGGGAGATCCCCGCCTGCAGGAGCACGTCGGCCACATCGCTCGGGGCCGCAAGGGTGCATTGTCTCGAGAGCAGCTTGAAATCCGTGGTTTTCAGCCGCACGCGCACGCCGCCGGCGAGCAGAGACTTTTTTCGCAGCCGCCGTGCGATTCGATCGGCCGAGCGTTGCAGATGCCGGACGATATCTTCCCGGGCGACAACGTCATTGTTCAGGGTCCGTTCCGAACCCATGCTCCGGTTGCGGCGGCTGCCCTCCACCCGTCGAGGGTCGCGGCCGTGGGCAAGCTCGTAGAAGTGGCCTCCGGCCTGACCGAGCTGCTCCCGCAGTAGAACGGGATCGGCGGCGGCGATGTCGCCGATAGTCTGATAACCAAACTGCTCGAGCCGCGCCTGGGTTTTTGGGCCGGCCCCCCAGAGCCGGGCCACCGGCAGCTTCGCGAGCCAGCCCACCGTCTCTTCTGGTGCGATGACCAGCAGACCGCGGGGTTTACAGATGCCTGAGGCCACCTTGGCGACATATTTACTCGCCGCCACGCCGACGGAGACGTGCAGGCCGGTGGCTTCGAGGACGCTCTGCTTGATGGCTGCACCCATGGTCTCCGGCGGTCCGAACAGGTGCTCGGTGCCCGTCATCTCGAGAAAGGCCTCGTCGAGGGAAATGGCTTCCACCTCAGGAGAGAAGTCGCGGAAGACGGCCATGATCCGTGAGGAAAGCTCTGTGTAGCGCTCAAAGCGCGGTGGCACCACGATCGCATGGGGACAACGGCGCAGGGCTTCCGCCATAGGCATGGCACTGCCGACGTGGAAGGGGCGGGCCTCGTAGCTCGCGGTGAGGACCACGCCGCGACGGCTTTTCGGCCCCACAAGGATGGGTTTGCCGATCAGTTCAGCGTTGTCCAGTTGCTCAACGGATGCGTAAAAAGCGTCCATGTCGGCATGGACGACAGTGCGGGCCCAGCTCACGGCAGCGGGCCCAGGTGGATAACCTCAGGCGGTCTTGGTGCGCCCCTTGCCGGGGAGCAGACGTTGCGCAAGGTTCTTGAAGGCAGCCCTCGCCGGTGGCCGGGGTGCAGGTCGGAAGTCCTCCCGACGATCGTTGAGTGTCTGGTATTCACACTGACAGAGCCCCGGCGTGGAACAGTTTGCCAAGGGCAGGGCAGGTGCGTTTGTCGACAGGAACCGCTTCCCCTCAAGGGCGGCAGCCGATCGGCAGCAGTTGGCCGGATGACGGATAGAGACCGCGCGATAGTCCCCGATGTACATGCTTCGTTCTCCCTCAAAAAGCGCGAGCCTGGAGCTCGCTGGCTTTCCCGCAAGCTGCTTGGCCGGAATCGGGACAGACCCCGGTGCGGCAGGCAGCAGCGAACAGCGCTCGGGCAACTCTCTATGGAGATCGCCCCGATCGCTCGTGGGAGGAAAACGCGAAAGATTTCAGGTACTTCCCGGCTGCTTCTAAGAGTCAGCTTGCGGGATACCGGGAAATTACACCCATCTTTCGCGTTTGTGAATACCCTGTGGATAAGTAAACCCCCAGTCAATCAGCCGAGCAGTCCCTCAATGGGCTCGTGGCGCGGACCGTTCTCGTCACAGACCGCATAGTTCCGCCCGCCATAGAGGGCGACCCCGGCATGATTCCCTGCACGATCAAGCACATAGAAGTTCACGTTGAAGTCCGGTTGACCGTTCTCGTTCAGGAGCCGTGGATCGATCTGGTAGGAGGCGATGCGGGTCAGGGCGGCCATGCCCGCATCTTTTGGCGTCATCCCCTGGCGCATGAACTCAACGATCAGGAAAGACGCCAGACTGTAGAGATTGGCCTCGCCGCGGCCCGTGGAGCCGGCGGCACCGACGTCGTTGTCCACGTAGAGTCCGGCTCCGAGAATTGGTGAGTCGCCCACACGTCCGGGGATTTTCCAGGCGAGACCGCTCGTGGTGGTGACGCCGCAGACCTCGCCGCTCGAGTTAATGCCGCTGCAGTTGATGGTGCCGTAGTAGTGCTCCGGATCGATCTTGCCCTCGGCAACCATATCCCGGCCAACGCGATAGCCCGCCTCGGCCCGGCTCTCGGGATCCGGGTAATGGCGGCTGTCTGTCCGCTGCTTCCACTCGAGCCAGAGCGCCCGGGAGTTTGGCGTATTCAGATCGTCTTCGATGGTGAAGCCCATGTTCTTCGCGAAGCGCTGGGCACCGGCGTCCACGAGCAGATGGTGATCCGTAAGGTCGGCGACTTTCTGGGCCACAAGTGACGGGGTACGTACGCCGCGCAGGCAGGCAACGCCGCCGGCGCGACGCTTCGGCCCGTGCATGCAGCAGCTGTCGAGGGTGACTTCACCATCGGCATCGGGCAGGCCACCGAAGCCGACGCTCGAATCTTCCGGATCAAGTTCGACAATGTTCACGCCGGCGATCAGCGCATCGAGTACGTCGGCGCCCCCCGTCATCTGTTCGAAAGCCGTCTGCACGCAGGAGGTTGTACCGCCGTTCGTCGCGGTCAGGCCGTTGCCGGAAGCGATGACCACCGGTTTTGGACCGCCTCGTCCCACAGCGGGGGCGGCGTTTACGGCGCTTGCGGCGCCAGCGAGGGCGGTTGAGGTGAGGAACTGTCGTCGATTGAGGGTTGCCATTGGTACTCCAGGCCAGATGCAGCTTGAAGAGTCAGCATGACACGATTGCCGGAGGTGGACGAGGCGGGGCTCGACTATTCAGGTCTCGCCTTTCTATTCAAGCTTCGCCTTTCCGCTTCTGGCCTAGCCTCTCTATTCAGGCCTTGCCTCTCTATTCAGGCCTTGCCTCTCTATTCAGGGCTTGCCTCACTACTCAGGCTTCGCCCAATGCCTTCAGCATCCGCTTCAGCGCAAAGTGGCGGTAGCTTTCCATCAGGAGCCCGTCGATCTCCTCCCAGTTGGCGTGATCCTCAACGTCCAGACTGATCCAGCCGTTATGACCCATGTAGGCGGGGATGTGATAACGCGGGTCTGCCGAGAGTGACAGCTGTCGCTCAGCGCCCACCCAGAAGAGCAGCTTCATGCGGCCCGTGTAGTAGGCGGTGCTGACAAAGGTCTTTTTCCCGGCCTTCCAGACAGGATTGCCAAACTGGCGATCGGTTTGCGTTTCCGGCAGGCGCGCGCAGCGCGCCTCGAGCTCTTTAAGAACGGCCTTGCCGCGCTTGCCGAGAAAGGGGTCGATCTCTTCTGCCTTGAACTTCCGCGGCGCTTTGATGCGTACCGTGGCGCCGAGGTCTTTCACCAGAACCGCGGGTGCCGCCTTCTCATAAGCCTCTCGAGTGCGTTTGGCGATCGACTCCCAGGAAAGATCACCGTTCAGCTCAAGCCCCAGCCAGCCCTTGGGACCGGTATAGGGTGGGACGAAGTAGTGCTCCGGTTCCATCTCCGTATAGAGCTGCTGAGCCCCGGGCGGGGCATCAAGATTCAGGGCGACGCGACCGTCGCCGTGGTGGTTGATTGTGTAGGTGGCGAAGGTTTTACCGCGGATCTTAAAACTCGGAGAACCGTGTGATTCCACTTCCTCCGTTTCCGGGAAGCTCGCCATAAGCTCGCGCACGGCGTCGCTGATTGTTCTGGCCATAGGTTGTCCCCTCTGTTCGTTCCGGCGCCGCGTTGGAGTTAAAGGCGCCGTACCGGCTGAGGTATGATTCTGCGCCCTGCGCGCCAGATCAACCTGCCTGGATTCACCATGACTGCCGACCCCCTTGGTCTCATTGATGACTTTGACCCCTGGCGCTCGGCTGCGCCGCTT
>JBCDDI010000166.1:0-7065 GCA_039180365.1 Pseudomonadota bacterium | reverse complement strand
CTGAGCTGAGGGCTCGGCTCCGCGCCAACCCGGACCCAGTGAGCGTCTACCGGGAACTGCTCCTCCCCAGCGCTCCCAGCTTAAGCACGTCCACTAAGGGCGCTCGGCGCACCGAGCAGCGAATGCTGGCGGAGCAGCGACAAACCCTCAGGTCCTCGGGTATCTCGCTCCTGGCCATCAGCACCGAACCGCGTGTGGAAAAGCTGGCGGCAATCCCTGATGCGCCCCTCTTACTTTATGCCCGCGGTGATCTGACGGCCCTTGAAGGCACCGCCGTGGCCATCGTTGGCGCCCGCCGCGCTTCCCGCAGTGGACTGGAACTCGCGGCCGGACTGGCCGCTGAGCTCGCCCGGGCCGGGGTCGTCATCGTCAGCGGTCTTGCCCTGGGCATTGATGCGGCTGCGCACCGGGGGGCCCTCGAGGGCGGGGGCAAGACCATTGCCGTCCTGGGCAGCGGCGTAGATCGTTGCCAGCCGGTGAGCAACGCACCGCTGGCCCGGGCCATCGTCGAGGCCGGAGGACTGCTGCTGAGCGAGTACGCACCGGGTACGGCTGCTCGACCGCATCATTTTCCGGAACGCAATCGTCTGATATCCGGTCTGGCTGGCGCCGTTATCGTCGTTGAGGCCTCAAAGCGCAGCGGCTCGCTCATAACGGCCCGGCTCGCCCTGGAGCAGGGGCGCGATGTGCTGGCGGTGCCAGGACAGGCAGGCCTGCCGAACAGCGCCGGAACAAACGCGCTCTTAAAAGCCGGGGCCGGGCTTGTGGAACATACCACTGACGTCCTCGAGGCCCTAGGCCGGGATCTGCCGGGCTTCGCGTCCACCTTGGCAGACGCCAATGCAGCCCCTGGCGACCCTATCGCACAGGCGCTGCTTGATAGTCTCGACGGTGTAGCCCGAAGCATGGATAGCCTCGCCCTGGCGCTGGATCTGACCCCGTCGGATTGCGCGATCCATCTTACGGAACTCGAGCTCAGTGGGTTTGTTCAGCGTGTGGCCGGCGGTTATATTCGCCGCCCCGCGGGCTTCTGACAGGCAGAAGCTCCTGACAGGCAGAAGCTCCTGACAGTTAGAGGCTCCCGATAGGAGAGCCTCCAGATAGGCAGGGCCTGCAGATAGACAGAGCAGCCAGATAGGTAGAGCCTCCGGATAGGCAGAGATAGACCCATGAAACATCCCGCACGCGGCGATAGTCCTTTAGTTCCGGACCGGATGGCGTAGCCGTGGCCGTCGTCGACCGCTATGCCGTGGTGGGTAATCCGGTCAGCCATTCGCTCTCACCCAGGATCCATGAGGCGTTCGCGCGAGACACCGGCCAGAGCCTCCGCTATGACCGGATCGAAGCCCCCCTGGACGGCTTTGCGGAAACGGTCCAGCAATTTTTTGCTGCGGGCGGCCGGGGCCTTAACGTCACGGTACCCTTTAAGGGCGACGCCGCTCGGTGGGTCGATCGCCGGAGCGATCACGCTGCCTTCGCAAAGGCGGTGAATACTATTGTCCTGGAGCCCGATGGAAGCACCACGGGTCACAATACCGATGGCCTCGGGCTGATGCTGGATCTCGAGCGGCTGCTCCCCGCCGCCCGCGGCGATGGCCGTCTGCGGGTGCTCCTGCTGGGGGCCGGCGGTGCGGCGCGGGGCGTTGCCCGCCCGCTGCTGGAAGGGCTCGCTCGGGAACTTGTGATTGCCAATCGCACCCTGGCGCGGGCTGAGGAACTTGTGGCTAACCTTGATGAGATCAGCGATCGGCCCGTAACAGCCGTACCTTTCAACAAGCTCGATGGAGGCTTTGACCTCGTGATAAATGCGACTTCTGCCGGTCTTGACGATGCCGTGCCAACCATCGAGCCGGCCGTCATCCAGGGCGCTTTCTGCTACGACATGGTTTACGGCGGGGAAACAGCCTTCTGTCGCTGGTCCCGTGAATCCGGTGCGTCAGCCGCCGCTGATGGCCTCGGCATGCTGGTCGCGCAAGCCGCTTTCGCTTTTAAGCTCTGGCGCGGCGTACGCCCGGACCTTGAGCCGGTGCTGAGCCAACTGGGGGCAGGGTCGTGAGCCGTCCGCGCTTTATCGCCGGGGCCGTATGCCCGAGCTGCGGGGCTATGGATCGGCTGCAGTTCATTGATGCATCGCGCAGCCGACGTCGTTGCGTGGCTTGCGGCCATGAAGACGACCTCAACTCGGCGAGCAGCCAGGCGCCTAAAAACCGCCTCGACGGCGCTCTGAACAGTCCCGATGACACCGCGCAAGCGCAGCCGGTGCGCATACTCGGAGTTCCGGCGGCGAAAAGCTCCGATTGACCGACAGTCGGTCAGCCAGAAAGCCGTTGTAACGCGTTGAAAGCCTAGTGTTTCTGTCGGGCTTTATTGTCAATTGGGGGCCGCGCAGTATAATTCGCGCTGCCAGTCAGGGGTGCTCACACCGGGGTAAGCGGTTCGGCAAAGAATCCGCCTTACAGAGCCCTCACTGAGTCTTGTCTGAGAAGTTGTCTCAACTTCCTGGAGAGTAAAGCGTTCGCTCGGGGCCGGGGGAGGTTGTGTGAGTGAATCAGGTCGGCCGTCCTTGAAGATGGCGGGCCTTTCGTCGCTCCAGGGAATGTCGCGGTGTCCGCCGCAACAGTGAATCAGGCAGGAAGCGTGGGAGCGGAAAGTCGCAGGTTGCCGGAGAACGCACTGCAGACTCGAGCCCTTCTGACTGAAAAGAATTCTCAAGGATACTTAAGGTGCCTACGGTGAATGATAGAAGGCTAACGCCAGTGGCCCGGCTTGTTGTCGGGTTTGTTCTCGCCCTCGTTGCGGTCGGGGCGGGAGCGGACGAACTCAACATGACGCCTGGCGTCACGGAGATCAGCCGTTCGATTTTCGACCTGCACATGCTGATCTTCTATATCTGCGTCGCGATCGGCGTTGTGGTGTTTGGGGCCATCTTCTGGTCACTCATCCACCATCGGAAGTCCTCCGGCCAGGAGCCCGCCCAGTTCCACGAGAGCACGCGGCTCGAAATCGCCTGGACGCTGGTGCCAACGCTCATCCTGATCGCCATGGCTTACCCGGCGACGCAGGTGCTGGTGGCCATGTATGACACCGGCGGCGAGGACCTGAACATTGAGGTTCGCGGCTACCAGTGGAAGTGGCAGTACAAGTATCTGGACGACGACTACAACTCGACCATCGGCTTCTTCTCGAACATGGCGACGTCGCAGGATGAAATCCGCGGTCGCAGCGAGAAGGGCGAGTTCTACCTGCTGGATGTGGACGAGCCGCTGCGCATTCCCACAAACCGCAAGGTGCGTTTCCTGATCACGGCAGAAGATGTCATTCACGCCTGGTGGGTGCCCGAGTTCGGCATCAAGCGCGACGCTATCCCGGGCATGCTCAACGAGCTTTGGACCATCGTTCCCGAACCCGGCATCTATCGCGGCCAGTGCACGGAGCTCTGTGGTAAGGACCACGGCTTTATGCCGATCGTCGTGCACGCCATGCCAGAAGAAGAGTACGACGCCTGGTATGCGGAGAAGTTGGTTGCGGAAGAAGCGCGGAAAGAAGCGCTTTCAAAAACCTTTACGGAAGACGAGCTCATGGCCCAGGGCGAGCAGGTGTACTCCACCTACTGCGCATCCTGTCATCAGCCAAACGGGAAGGGTGTGCCTCCGGTATTCCCGGCCATCGACGGCAGCGCTGTCGCAACCGGACCGCGGGAGGACCACCTGAACATCATCGTTAACGGTAAGTACGGAACGGCCATGCAGGCCTTCGGTAAGCAGCTGGACGCTGCACAGATCGCAGCAGTGACGCACTATCAGCGCCACAGCTGGAGCAACAACACCGGTGACGTTACGCAGCCGCGTGACGTCATTGAATTCACCGCCAGCCAGGAGTGATAGGCAGCCATGAGTGAAGTTGTAGTAACAGGACACGCCCACGACGACGACCATCACGACCATGGCCCGGATAAGGGTCTGGCGCGCTGGCTGTTTACCACCAACCACAAAGACATCGGCACGCTGTACCTCTGGTTCAGCTTCCTGATGTTCATGATCGGCGGCGTGCTGGCCCTCGGCATCCGCGCGGAGCTGTTTCAACCGGGCCTGCAGTTCGTTAACCCGGAGTTCTTCAATCAGCTGACCACCAACCACGGCCTCATCATGGTGTTCGGGGCAATCATGCCCGCCTTTGTGGGCCTGGCTAACTGGCTGGTGCCGATGATGGTCGGCGCGCCGGATATGGCGCTGCCGCGCATGAATAACCTGTCTTTCTGGATTCTGCCCTTTGCCTTCGGGATGCTGATTTCCACACTGTTCATGGAAGGTGGCGGCCCGAACTTCGGCTGGACCTTCTATGCACCGCTGTCCACAACCTATGCGCCGGACACGGTCACCTACTTCATCTTCGGCGTCCACCTCATGGGTGCGTCGTCGATCATGGGCTCGATCAACATCATCGCCACGATTCTGAACATGCGCGCTCCGGGCATGACGCTCATGAAGATGCCGCTGTTCGTCTGGACCTGGCTCATCACCGCTTATCTGCTGCTGGCCGTTATGCCGGTCCTCGCTGGTGCGGTCACCATGATGCTTTTCGACATCCACTTCGGCACCAGCTTCTTTAACGCAGCCGGTGGTGGTGACCCGGTCATGTTCCAGCACATCTTCTGGTTCTTCGGCCACCCCGAGGTCTACATCATGATCCTGCCGGCCTTCGGTATCGTCTCGCAGATCATCCCGACCTTCGCGCGGAAGCCGCTCTTTGGCTACGACTCCATGGTTTATGCCACGGCGTCTATCGCGTTCCTGTCCTTCATCGTCTGGGCACACCACATGTTCACGGTGGGCATGCCGCTCGCCGGGCAGCTCTTCTTCATGTACGCAACGATGCTGATTGCTGTGCCGACCGGGGTGAAGGTCTTCAACTGGGTGTCGACCATGTGGCGCGGTGCCATGACTTTCGAGACGCCCATGCTCTTCGCCATTGCGTTTGTGATCCTGTTTACGATCGGTGGCTTCTCGGGTCTGATGCTCGCCATCACGCCGGCCGACTACCAGTATCACGACACCTACTTCGTGGTTGCACACTTCCACTACGTGCTGGTGCCGGGTGCTCTGTTCTCGATCATCGCGGCCGTTTACTACTGGCTGCCTAAGTGGTGTGGCCGCATGTACGACGAGTCCCTCGGTAAGCTGCACTTCTGGCTGTCGTTCATCGGTGTGAACGTCACCTTCTTCCCGCAGCACTTCTCGGGGCTGGCAGGTATGCCGCGGCGGATTCCCGACTACGCGCTGCAGTTTGCGGACTTCAACATGCTGTCGTCGATTGGTGCTTTCATCTTCGGCTTCTCGCAGCTGTTGTTCCTGTACCTCGTGATCAAGGCGATCCGTTCCGGAGAGCCGGCAACCGATCGCGTCTGGGAAGGTGCACACGGTCTTGAGTGGACGCTGCCCTCACCGGCGCCCTACCACTCCTTCACGCATCCGCCGAAGGTGTCCGACGCAGAAGCGCACAGCTGAGCGGCGTAGCAGAGTCAGGGGAACAGGAGTGGTCTCAAGATGAGCATGGCCCAGGCAAACCACGGCAAGACGGTGCGCAAGCTCGTCTTCCTGGTGGTCGGAATGTTCGCCTTCGGCTGGGCTCTGATTCCGCTTTATGACCTGATTTGTGAGGTCACGGGGCTCGGCGGTGACACTGGCGGTCAATACGCCTACGACCCCGCCGACCAGCGGGTCGACCGCAGCCGGTTGGTGAAGGTGAACTTCATCACCAACACCAACCAGGGCATGGTCTGGGACTTCTGGTCCGATAAGGGTGGCATGCGCGTGCACCCGGGAGAACTCAACGAGGCGGTCTTCTATGTGAAGAACACTACCGGCAGGCGCATGGTCGGGCAGGCCATCCCGTCTGTCGTGCCGCTCACGGCCACGGAGTTCTTCCATAAAACCGAGTGTTTCTGCTTTGAGTCGCAGGTGCTCGAGCCCGGTGAAGAAATGGCAATGCCCATGCGCTTCATCGTCGACGCGGATCTGCCGGACAACGTCCAGTCGATCTCGCTCTCTTACGCGCTATTCGATATCACGGAGCTTTCAGGCAGTCAGGAGCTGCCCGAAGGATCCAGCACCGACACGCTTGGCGGCGACTAGCCCCGGCGGGTGCAAATCATAAGAATCTAGATCGGGAGTGAATTCATATGGCTAGCCAAACAGACCCATCGGTCTATTACGTGCCCCACAACGGATGGTATCCGGTGTGGATCGCGTTCGGCGCCTTTATGTTGCTGGCGGGCTTCGGCACCTGGCTGAATGACATCAAATCCGGCGCTGATACCAGCGTCTGGATGATGTGGGTCGGCGGCCTTGTGCTGACTGTTGTGCTTTTTTACTGGTTCGCCAAGGTCATCGAGGAAAATCAGCAGGGACTCGCCAACGAGCAGCTTAAGCGCTCCTACGTGTGGGGTATGGGCTGGTTCATTTTCTCGGAGGTCATGTTCTTTGCCGCCTTCTTTGGTGCTTTGTTCTACGCCCGCACCTTCGCGGTCGCGTGGCTTGGCGGAGAGGGTGATAAGGGCATCACGGGCGACTACCTCTGGCCGGATTTCTCCGCTGAATGGCCAGTGATGAGTAATCCCGACAACGCCCTTTTTGAAGCGCCGGCGCAGAGCATGGAGTCGCCGGGGATCATGGGCTGGGGCACGTATCTTCCTTTCTGGAACACGGCCATCCTGCTGACTTCCTCAGTGACCGTGCACTTCGCCCACACCGCAATTAAGAATCAGGAACGCGGCAAGTTGATTGGCTGGCTCGGGGCCACGGTTGCGCTTGGTATTGTGTTCCTGGTGTTGCAGGGCTGGGAGTATGTTCACGCTTACAACGAACTGGGTCTGACGCTCTCAAGCGGAATTTATGGCTCGACGTTCTTCATCCTGACGGGTTTTCACGGCTTTCACGTCACCCTGGGTACCTTCATTCTGATTGTGTCGCTGGCGCGAGCGATTAAGGGCCATTTCGCGCCCGAGGACTGTTTTGGCTTTGAAGCAGCCTCGTGGTACTGGCACTTCGTCGACGTGGTGTGGGTGTG
>JBCDDI010000165.1:0-7070 GCA_039180365.1 Pseudomonadota bacterium | reverse complement strand
TTCAGGCGGCCACCTTCCAGAATGCGGCGCAGCTGCCGCTGAAGGAGTCGGCGCAGCCTGAATGGCAGGGCCTCGGGTTTCAGCTGGGCGGCATCCGCCTGGTCTCACCCATGGGTGAGGTGAATGAGATTCTGAAGGTGCCGAAAATCACCGCGCTGCCCGGCGTGAAGCCCTGGATTCTCGGCATTGCCAACGTTCGCGGTCGGCTCATGCCGATTGTCGATCTGCATGAATATCTGTCGATGACGCCAACGCTGCCCACCTCCCAGTGGCGGGTGGTGATTGTTGAAGACGAAGATCTCGTTGCCGGCCTGGTGGTCGAGCAATCCCTCGGCATTCAGCACTTCCTCGAAGGCAGCTTTGAAGAAGCCAGCGGCGACGGTCTCGACACGCTCAAACCTTACGTGAAGGGTGCCTTCCGCCACGGCGGACGGGTGTTCTTCGAAATGGAACTCGCCTCGATTCTCCGCGATGAGAGATTTTTCGAGGTTGCGGAAGGCAGACGCTGACGCACGGATACGTCCGACGAAACAACGGACAGACGCGCACCGCCTTAAGGACGGACAAGGACATGAAATCAGGAAAATTCTCCCCCATGCTGGTGGCCCTCTTACTGGGTCTTGCGGGATCCCTTTCTGGGCTCGCCTACGTCATCCTCACGGATGCGACGGCCATGGTGAACAACACCGGCCTGCTTTTCGCCGTGGGCGGCATCGTCCTCGTGGCCTTGATTGGCCTCGTGATGATCCGCGACACCCGCAAGCAGCTCGCTGAGCAGGCCAACCAGAACGAACGGAACCAGGCAGCCATTCTCCAGCTCCTTGATGAGATCGCCGATCTCGCCGAGGGAGACCTGTCGATCCACGCATCGGTGACCGAGAACTTCACCGGTGCCATCGCGGACTCCATCAACTTCGCCATCGACCAGATGCGCGGGCTCGTATCGAACATCAACAACCTGTCCGTGCAGGTAGCCGGGGCGGCAAACTCAACGGAGTCCACCGCCGGTAATCTGTCGAAGGCGGCGGAAAGTCAGGCCAAGGAAATTGGCGCGGCGACGCAGGCGATCAATGAAATGGCCGTTTCCATCGACCAGGTGTCCTCCAACGCCGCAGAGTCTGCAGCTGTTGCTGAACGCGCCGTAGACATTGCCAACAATGGTTCTCACGTCGTGCAGGCTACGATTCAGGGCATGGACACCATCCGCGGCCAGATTCAGGAAACCTCGAAGCGGATCAAGCGCCTTGGCGAATCGAGCCAGGAAATCGGCGACATCGTCTCGCTCATTAATGACATTGCCGACCAGACGAACATTCTCTCGCTGAACGCCGCCATCCAGGCCTCCATGGCCGGTGACGCGGGCCGGGGCTTCGCCGTGGTTGCGGACGAAGTACAGCGCCTCGCTGAGCGTTCATCGGCGGCAACGAAGCAGATTGCTGCGCTGGTGAAGACCATTCAGACTGACACCAACGAGGCGGTGATCTCCATGGAACAGACCACTTCAGAGGTGGTTGGCGGAGCCAAGCGCGCGCAGGATGCCGGCGTCGCCCTTGAGGAGATCGAAGGGGTTTCCACGAGCCTGGCAGAGCTCATTCAGAACATTTCCAACGCGGCCCGGCAGCAGGCCGTATCTGCCGGTCATGTGTCGAACACCATGACGGTGATTCAGGAAATTACCGCTCAGACCGTGAACACCACCGAGCAGACAGCGAAGTCCATCGGCACGCTGACGACCATGGCCAATGAGATGCAATCATCCGTGGAGGGTTTCAAGCTGCCGGAACACGCAGGCTGATCGGGGCCGGATTGGGCCACGAAAAGCCAGCGCGAGAGCCGAGAACCGAGAACCGGGCACAAAAGTAAAGATGGCCAAGAGCCGAGAACATTTCGCCCTCGACTGGATCAAGGGTGAGCTCCTCGAAACGCTGAACGGCGCCCGTCAGGCGCTCGAAGCGTTTGTCGAGTCGGACCGGGATGAAACCCGCATGCGCGCCTGCCTGACAGGCCTGCATCAGGTCCACGGTACCCTGGTGATGCTGGAGCTTGCCGGCGTTACGCTCCTGGCCGACCACCTTGAGCAGCTGGCGCAGAAGATGCTTTCCGGCGGTGCGGCTGGTGTCGACGACGAAGCTGCCGCATCACAGCTCCTCATGCAGGGCATCCTCGAGCTGCCCGGACATCTGGAAGCCATTCAATCCGGCGGTCGCGACGACCCCAGGGCCGTTGCTCGGCTTGTTAATGAAATCCGTGAGCAGCTTGGCGAAGCGCCCCTTGAGCTCGGTGCGGAAGTCGCCTCCATTGCCCGCAACGCCTCCGAGGCCTCGCTGTCCCGCTTCCAGGATATCGATGGGGCGGAGAAAACCCGGAAAATCCGCGCTGCCTATCAACAGGTACTGCTGTCGATTCTGAAAGGGGACGACGTCAGCGGCTCCGTGGACATGCTCTCGAAGGTTGCCCGCAGCCTGCAGCGCGTTTGTGCCGGTACCCCGCATGAGCAGCAGTGGGAAGCCTTTGGCGAGTTTGTGGCGAGCCTCGCCGGCCACACGGGGGCCCTGTCCGGAGTCAGCGTTAAGCTGCTCAGGCGCATCGATTCAGAAATTCGTACCCTCGGCCAGAACGGTATTCAGTCGCTGAAAGAGCCGGTTTCTCTCGAGCTCGTTGCGCAGCTCCTCGATGCCGCCGCCGAGCGTGATCATCAATCAGAAGTCACCGCCCGGCTGCGCGAAGAGCTTGCCGGGGCCGACGAAGACGAAGGGGCTGTAAGCCCGAGTGGTCGTCAGGCACTTTCCAGTGCCGCGGCGGCCCTCCGGGAAGAGCTGTTGCTGGTAAAAGATCAGCTCGACCTGATCGTTCGTGCCGGCGGCGATAACCGGGAAGGGCTCCTCGACCTCATTGCACCGCTCAAGCAGATTGGCTCCACCCTTTCGCTCCTTGGCTTTGAAAGTTCAAAGAGCATTGTCGCGGATCAGATTGATACGCTGAATGACCTTGGGGAAGGTGCTGCTCTTGATCAGAGCACCCTGATCGGCATTGCCAGCGCCCTTGTGCAGGTGGACGAAAATCTGGCGTCCTTTGCTCAGGGTGGCAAGAACGAAGCGGAGCTCATTGTCGACTCCGCGCAGAAGGCGGTCACTGTCGAAGCCCGCCAGGGGCTCGATCAGGTCAAGCAGGACGTCGTCGACTTCATTTCCTCCGAGTGGGATCCGCGGCACCTCAGTGAAACGCCGAATCGGATTACGGAAATCTGCGGCGCCCTGGACATGATCCCACTGAGCCGGGCGTCGTCCCTGCTCAGCCGCTGTGGCCAGTACGTTGCCGCGAGCCTCGCCCAGGGGCACACGCCGTCCTGGGAAGAAATGGATCAGTTTGCCGATGCCGTCAGCGGCCTCGACTACTACCTTGAACGTATCGGTGAAGCCTCCGGTTTTGCCGTCGATGACGTGCTGGACCTTGTTGAACGGTCCCTGGACGCGCTGCCGATGGCAGACGCCGCCGCGGTAGCGACGCCGCTCCCGGAACCCGCAGGTGCTGACGACGCGTCGCCGAGCGCTGCGGAAATGGCGCCCGCAGGCGTTGATGCGGAGCCTGATACCGGACTCGATACAGGAACCGATACAGAGGCGCTCGCGGGTGCCGACGCGGTGCTCGGCGATACGCCGCCGGTAGATCTTCCGAGCGATATCGACGAAGAGGAAGAAGAGCCGAAGCTCGAGATGGACGATGATCCAGGCTTTGATCTCTCCGGCACAGACTTCGACGATTTCGGCGCTGCCGCGAGCACACCGGCCACCGAAGAAGACCCGGCCTTACCAGAGCCGCCGGCCCCTGAGTTGCCGGTGCAGGGTGCGCTCGACCCGGCTGATGACCTTGCCGCCGACGCAGAAGCCACCACGAACGACCCATCTGCCGCACCCGCTGCAGTAGTCGCAACGCTGCCGCCCGGGCGGGAGCCGAGCGTTGATCCCTCCCTGGCCGACAGTTTTGAGTCGGACGAAGAGATTGTTGAGATTTTTGTCGAAGAGGTCGACGAAGTTCTCGAGACCATCGACGAGTGGCTGCCGGCCTGGCGCGGTGCCCTGGACAACGAAGAAGCGCTAACGGAAGTCCGTCGCTCCTTCCATACGCTGAAGGGCAGTGGCCGCATCGTTGGCGCCAACGTCATCGGCGAGGTGGCCTGGTCGGTTGAAAACATGCTCAACCGCCTCATTGACGGGACCGTCGCCGCGAGCGATCAGTTCCTGTCTGTGGTGGAGCAGGCTCGGGCGTTGATTCCAACGCTGAAAGAAGCCTTTGAGGCACAGCAGGCGCCGGAGCTCAGCACCGTTGGCCTGATCATGGAGATGGCTGACATCCTTTCCTCCGGCGGCAGCCTTGAGGACGCGAGCGCCGACAGCTCGGCCAATGCACCCATTGAACTCGCCGACGAGTTCGAAGGCACGGACGCTGGCGCAACGACGTCCGCGACCGCAGCCGTGGAAGAGCTCGCTGATGACCTAAGCGGCGCCGAAGAGATTCCAGTCGCAGCCGACAGCGAAGTGTCAGCAGACGAGGAGGATTGGTCCGCACCCGCCGAAGAAGTCATTGCTGGCTCACAAGAGACCGACGCGGACGTAGACGAAGCGCTCGTCATCTTCATCGGTGAGGCCCGCGGTCACCTGATCGTCCTGCGCGAGGCGGTTGCTCCTGATGCCGTCAGCGTCGACGAAGCTTTTGTTCGCGCCCTGCACACCCTGTCGGGAAGTGCGGGCATGGCGGAGATCACCGCTGTTCAGGAACTGGCCCGACCCACCTACGAGCTTGCCTCAGCCCTGCGCGGCACCGCGGATACAGCGGTCACCGGCGAGGCTGCCGGCTACCTGACCAGAGCCGTTGAAGCGCTGACCGGCGCCGTTGACGCCCTCGAGGCTGGGGCGGAACCAGCAGATCATCTGCAGCTGATTGCCGAGGCCGACCACCTCATCGTGGCGGCCCAGAGCGATGAGGTGCCGACGGCGACCGGAGACCGTATGGCCCTGATGGCCCTCGACGGTCTTGCGGACGTTATGAGCGCCGATGAGTTTCTCCGAGCCTGGAAAGACGGGGCTATGGATCTTGCCTTCGGCGACCGACTCGTTCAGGCCCTCACGGAAGTGCGGGATGCGGCGCTTAAAGAGCACGTAGAGCCCATCGCCGATCTCGCCCACGCTTTCGCCGGTGCGCTTACCCGCCTTGCCGACGATACCCTTGGGGAATCGGTCTTCAACGCGCTGCTGAAAGGCCACGATCGGCTCATGAACCAGTTCGACGCGCTGGCGGCCGAGCAGCAGCTCGATGCCGTGGACGACGTCGTTAAGCTTCTCGATTCCCTTGGCTACGGTAACGCCTATGCGGACGAGGAATTCGATCTCGACGACGCCACACCTTCCGGCGATGAAGAGATTGCCGCAGAAGCGCTAACGGCTGACGAGGACAACATCGTTGCCTTCCCTGGCGACGGCCGCGACGAGATTGAGATCAGCCTGGAATCCCTCGAGGATGCCCTCCTTGACGAAGTTCAGGCCGGAGTCGGCAGTGGCCTTGAGGGTCAGGCTGACGACCTGGAAGTGGCAGCACCGCGGGTGCGTGAAACCGCCGCTCGCGATGAAATCGCCGAGATCGAAGTGCCACCGGCAGCAATCCCGGCAGCTGTCGCCGAGCTGCTCCCTGAAGAAGTTGATGAGGAAATCATCGAGGTCTTCTTCGAGGAGGCGGACGAAATTCTCGAGGGCCTCGAGGAGAACATTCATCGCTGGTCGTCGGAACCCGACAACCGCCTCTACCTCGAGCATCTGCTGCGCGGCCTGCATACCTTAAAAGGGGGTGCCCGCCTCTCCGGGCTGACGAAGCTGGGTGACGCGACTCACCAGTTCGAGTCATTCCTGATTGACGTTCAGAACGCCGCCAGTGACCCGGATGATGGGTTTTTTGACGATCTCAACGGCCGCTACGACGGCGTCACTAATCTGCTGACGGTGATCCGCAAAGCGCTTGCCGGTGAGGCGGTCGCAGCGCCGGAAGCCGGAGTGCTGGAAGTGGCGGAGTTGCCCGCTGAGGATCCAGCGCCGATTGCCGCCGCACCATCCCGTGACGAGCCGCCTGCGCCACCGCTGAAAGCCGTGACTGACGAGCCGCCGGAAGAACCGGCTGCTGCCCGCGCCACGCGCGAAGAGCAGGGTGTGCCGGAGACCCGTCAGGGCCAGGAGATGGTCCGCGTTGGTTCGGGTCTGCTGGAAGACCTGGTTAACCTGGCCGGGGAAAGCTCCATCGTTCGGGCCCGGGTCGAACAGGGCATGAGTGATTTCACCGGCGCGCTGGAAGAGATGGAAACCACCATCGAGCGACTGCGCGAACAGCTGCGCCGGCTGGAAATCGAAACGGAAGCCCAGATCCTGTTCCGTCAGGACCGCCCCGATGGTCCTGCCTACACGAATTTTGACCCGCTGGAGATGGACCGCTATTCACAGCTCCAGCAGCTTTCCCGGGGCCTTACGGAATCCGCCTCGGACATGCTCGATCTGAAGGAAACCCTGCTCTTTAAGGCCCGGGAGTCGGAAACGCTGCTGCTGCAGCAGGCCCGGATTAACACGGAGCTTCAGGAAGGCCTCATGCGCACGCGCATGGTGCCGTTCAGTCGCCTGTTACCACGGCTGCGCCGCATAGTCCGGCAGGTATCTGCAGAGCTCGGTAAGGAAGTTGAGTTCCACGCCTATAACGCAGAGGGCGAACTCGATCGAAGCCTCCTGGAACGCATGGTGCCTCCCCTCGAGCACATGCTGCGTAACGCCGTTGACCACGGTATCGAACCTCAGGAGCTTCGGGCCAACTTTGGGAAGCCCAACGCCGGTCGCATCGATCTCCGCCTGTCCCGGGAAGGCGGTGATGTGGTCATCGAGATCAGTGACGATGGCGCCGGTATCGACGTCGAATCCGTTCGCGCCAAGGCTGTGGAGCGCGGCCTCATGGCGAAAGACGCCACCCTGACCGACGAGGAAATTTCTCAGTTTGTGCTGGCCCCCGGCTTTTCTACGGCCAAGTCTGTCACGCAGATTTCC
>JBCDDI010000164.1:0-7072 GCA_039180365.1 Pseudomonadota bacterium | reverse complement strand
TCGCACCCATCAGGCAGCCAGCGGTCGCTGGCCTGCTAGACTCGAGGCAACGCAACAGGGGACCAGCCATGAACCTCACGAAGCTCAGGGAAGCGGAAGCCCTGTTCCTCCAGCAGTACCCGGAAGGCTTCGCCAGCGAAGCCATGCAACAGGTTGCGAAGAAGCATAACGTCGGCAAGCTGGCGGATTACGCAAGCACCGCTCTGGCGAAAAAGCAGTTCAGCAGGCCGGGCGCCGTCCTCGACGACATCGTTCGCATCGTCTCTCGCTCCTCCATGGTCTCCATGTTCGAGAAACCCAAGTTCCGCGACTACGTAAACGGCCTGGCCAGGGACGATCGTGAGTACCTACTGGAAGGCTATCGCAAGCAGCTTCACGGCCGCGGCAGCAGCCAGCGGAAAGGTTTCGAGGCCGTGGCGGACGTGCTCCGCGAGGGCAAGCTGGCCAAGTGGAGCCTCATGACCATCTGTGGACTCTACTATCGGCCGACCAGAGAGGTCTTCGTGAAGCCGACAACGACCAAGAACGTGATCCGACAGTTCGAACTGGAAGATCTGGTCTACAAGCCGCAGCCGACCTGGGACTTCTACGCCCGGTACCGGGAGGCCATCGAGACCATGAAAGCGGCCGTGAGCCCTTCTCTCTCGCCGAACAATGCAGCCTTTACCGGCTTTCTCATGATGACGTCATCGGTGCGCCATCAACCGGATTGAACCCCACCAGCCGGCCCCGTTACCCACTTTCCAGAGAACCTGTGGGAGCGAGTCATGGAAAGCCGATCAAACCACTACGCCGCCGACCACCTGCTGGCCAAAATCCTCGTCTACATTGCCTACCTGCTCGTAGGCGGGGTGAGCATCGAGACCGGCAACGCCTATGTGGCCCTCGTTTTCGGCACCGCCGTCTGGCTTTTCGGCATTAACACGGCGGCATATCTGATCGAGGCCCTGCGCGGCCACGAGCACTGCCACAGGATGTTTTGAAGACGGGTCTGGCGGGCCGGTCAAAGATTCCAGCGCCGCCAGTGAGACAAATCAGTTCAGGTGATAGTCAAAAACCAGCCCGTAGGTCCGCGGCATGCCCGTGTAGCGGACGATGTTGTCCTGAGCCGTGGCATTCGAATAGCCGTAAGTCTCATCGGTGAGGTTCTGCCCCCAGAGGGCAACAGACCAGCTTCCGGCGGCGGCAGCGAGGGTAAGCCGCGCATCCAGGAGGCCCCGTGAATCGACCTCGAACTGTTCAATCGCCGAGATCTGCGAATAGCTCTCCGACTGATAGGTATAGCTCAGCGACAGACGCATGAGCAGCGAGGCGGCGATCGGCCGCTCGTAGGTGCCGAGGAACTGGTAGGACTGTTCCGGCGCGTTCGGCAGCGGTTGCCCGGCTGCGTCAAAGATCACCTGATTAAAGGCATCAAAGGCACCGTCGTATTCAGTAACTTCCGCGTCGAGAAAGGCAGCGTTTACGGTCAGCGAAAGACTTTCCGTAACGAGCCAGTCGGCCCCAAGTTCCACGCCCGTGATGCGCGACTCAGGCACGTTGACGATGCCGACCAGACCCGGGAAGACGCCGAGCTGATCGGGAATGATTGTGGAGACCTGCTTGTCCTCATAGTCATAGCGGAACACCGCACCGGTCAGTGCCAGGCGCTGATCGAGGACGCGACCCTTGAAGCCAGCCTCATAAGCCATGAGCGTCTCTTCGTCATAGGGTTCAAACTGATCGACCACGAGCGCGGAGAAGGTGTTGTAACCGCCGGATTTGAAACCGGTAGCCACGCTGCCGAAAACCAGCCAGTCGTCACCGGGCAGCCAGTCGAGACCAAGCTTTCCCGTGGTCTGGCTGGTTTTGATTTCATCGACGTGCAGCCCAGGCACCCGCACATCAGGCGCCGGCGGGTTGGTGCTGGTTCCGGTGCCTTCAAGATGTACGCAGGCACCCGGCACGAGTGCCTCGGGATTTTCCAGGGTGTATAGGCCGAGCAGCTCAAAGGTCAGCAGCGCTGTTGCAGCGGACCCATCGCCTGTGTCGGTGGTGCAGTTTTCGATGGCGCGCTCTTCCCGCGTGTAGCGGGCACCGGCGTTCACGCGAAACTGCTCAGCGAACTGCCACTGCAGATGACCGAATCCGGCAACAGACTGCGTCTCCTGTTCGGAGGCACTGCCAAAGGTAAAACCAACGGTCGGCGATTCGGAATCGTCGTAATTGCTCGTGTCGGTCACCGTGTCATCAGAGAGGTAAACGCCTGCCAGCCAGTTGAGGCGCCCACCGTCCGGTGAGGCGAGGCGAAACTCCTGGGTGAGGCTCTCGATCTCGGTATCCGCGTCCACTTCGAGCAGCCGCGCCTGGGTGCCATCCCAATCGAGGGACAGCTCGCGCTCGAAGCGCTCGTAGCCTGTGATGGAAGTAAAGGTGAGCTCCCCGATGCGCCAGTCGATGTGCATGGCACCGCCGCTGTGGCGGCTGTCGTGGTCGGGTGTGCGATTGAAGCGTACGGCCTCATTGCTGTCCTGGTTTTCGACCATCAGCGGATCAAGGCTGGCCACCGGATAAAGATTGAGGCTGTTGAGGAAAGCTGCCTGAGCGTTCGAGGATGGCAGCACTACCGTGGACTGCGGCGTTTGCGGCTCGCCGTTGAAACGTTCTGTTCTCAGGGTCAAACGGACATCGAGATCGTCCGTAGCCGCAATATCAAACATGGCGCGAACGCTGTACTGATCATAGGCGCCGACGAGTTCGCCGCTGAGCTCGTCTTCCTGCCAGCCCTTGTTCCGGGACTTACCGGCCGCCGCCAGGCGAGCGTTTACCCGCTCGCCGAGGGGACCGTTCACGTAGCCGCGGAGGTCCACCGTTTCAAAGTTGCCAGCACCGAGGCTCACGCCACCGGAGAGGGTATCGTCGGGCCGATTGGCGATGTAGTTGAGTGCACCACCGGTGGTATTGCGCCCGTATAGGTCCCCCTGAGGGCCCTTCAGGACCTCAATGCGCTCAAGGTCGTACTTGAGCCCCATGGTCATGATGGGATAAGGCAGCGCAACCTGATCAACATACACACCAACGGTGGAACTCGAGTTCGGTTGATGATCGTCGAAGCCAACGCCCCGGAGCGTATAGACGGGGACGGCACCGCCGCCGGAGTCCGTCATGGTCATGCCGGGGGTATGACGGGCGACGTCATAGCTCGAGGTGATGTCCAGTTCGGCAATGGCGTCTGCGCTGAAGACGGCCATGGAAATGCCGACGTCGCGTTCGTCCTGGACGCGATGCTGGGCCGTTACGACCATCTCTTCAAGAACGGGAAGCTCGACGTCGGCCTGAGCCGGAACGCCAAGCGTCGCAGCGGTCAGAGTGATGCCAAGTGCGTGAGTAAAGCCCAGTCCCGGGCGAGTGCTGACAGTTCTCATGAGTCCTTTTAGAACCTGCGTGCAAGTGCATGCGAACTCTAGAGAAAATCAATGAACGCGGACAGAAACGCAGTCCGGGGCTGTTAACTGGGTCTCACTTTTCTGTGCGGTACGTCACGACCATGTATCAAACCGTAAGATTTCTGTCACAGGCTTACGGGTCACCGGGCCGAAGTTACCGAGGGGATAACCCACGGGAATGAGGCAGTAGGCGGCCATGGTCTCCGGCAGCGCAAGCGCTTCCGCCACCGCTTTCGGGTCCCCGAGGGCAAGGGTTGTTGGCGCGGCCCCAAGGCCGAGCGCACGGGCCGCCAGCAGTAGATTCTGAATGCCGGGCCAGATTGAGCCGCCGCCGCGCGCGGCCATGGTCGCATCAACCTTCTGGCCGAACTCCATGCAGGCGATGATCAGCGCCGGGATTTCGTGCAGGTGCTCCATCTGCCAGAGCACAGAATCGAGCATGCGCTGGCGTTTGTCCGCAGTCTGATGCGGCAGGCTCCCGGCCCGGCCGCTCTGCGGCCCCACGTAGGCTTCCACCCCGGCACGGTTGAGGTCGGCCAGCTTCTGTTTTACCTCCGGATCGCGCACAACGATCCACCGTGCGCTCTGCATGTTCGAACCGGAAGGCGCCTGATTCGCCGCCTCGATGAGTTTTACAAGGTGCTCTTCCGGCACCGGTTTTGTGTCAAGCCGACGCATGGCCCGACAGTTGTACATGACTTCGAATATCCCCATTTCGTCACTCACGACGCTCTCCCCTTCTCAGTGTCTAATATCGCCCCGGCTGGGACGCTGCCTTAAGCGTTACTCCGCAAAGGAGTTCAAGCGATACAGCGTCAGCAGCATCTGCGTCGGCTTCACCCCGTGCACGCCGAAGTGCCGCTCCCAGGAACGACCCACGTCACCGCGCTGATAAAGATTCGACAGCGACCGGTTCACCACCAGCCGGAAATCAGCGTCGTTCCTCGGCAGTGGCAGGGCATAAGGTTCGAAGGACAGCATATCCTCGGTGATCACCAGCCGTTCCTCCCCTTCCGACAGGAAACCGATCCCGAACAGCGTCGCCTGGTCCGCGGCCATGGCCTCCGTATTCTTGTTCACGAGGCGCTTCAGACCGTCCGCATGATTCGGGACCCGAACAACTTTGGCATTAATGCCGCGCTCCTCCAGCGCCTCCAGCAGCACTTTTTCCGTCGTTGTGCCTTCAACGACGGAGACCCGCCTGTTACCGAGGTCGTCGATGTTCCGGATATCGCTGGAGTTGAGGATCATGAGGCTCGCGCCGGTGGCGTAGAACAGGTTCGAGAAGTCGACGTGTTCCTGGCGGGAGAGCGTGACCGAGGTGATCCCGCACTCAATATGGGCCCGACCCTCGGCGATGGCATTGATCCGTTCATCGGCATCGACCTTTACCCAGGTGATCTTCATCTCATCAAGACCAAGGTGTGCCTGAATGTCGCGCGCAACGATGCGGCAGATATCAATCGTGAAGCCTTCCGGAGCGAGCGCTTCAGGGGCTTTCGATGAGAACGGCGGCGACTCCATCCGATAGGCGAGTCTGAGCTCGCCGGTTTCGCGAATGTCGTCGAGGGCCCCAGGCCAGGCTGGCATGGCCAGCGCACCGAGCAGTGCACCCACGACCAGCGAGCGAATGGTATCCATACTTGCCCCCAGGCAATCCATCGGTTGTAGAAGCGTGAGAATACCCGACCGCCAGGCTCGGGCAAACGCCGCACAAGACGCTTAAGGATTTGATAAGGCTATGACGGACCCTCACAAACGCGCTCGGCAACTGTGAACTCCATCACAAAACCGACCTCAGGCCCTGTCTACCCTGACCGTCGAGTTCATCGGCCCCGCGGGGGCAGACGAGGATCAAATGAGCGAGTGGAACAAGCGCCAGTCAGACATCGATCCGGTGGAGTGTGAGCGGACCGGCACGCGGGTATTCAGCCGCGACGGAGACTGGTTCTTCACCTCCCGGGAAGGTGACATGGGCCCCTATGACACCCAGGCAGAAGCGGAAGAGCAGCTGGACGCCTACGTTGGTCTGGTAGACCTGCGCGACGAGGACGAAAGTCCCGTTACGCCAGACATCGAAGAAGACCAGCGCGCCTGACAGCGCGGCTCAGGCGGCACCCTCCGCCAGAGCGGAGGTGATAAAGGGCCCGTCCACGCAGATACGACGCCCATCCGGCGCCGCACAGGCGCCACAGACCCCGACCCCACACTTGGTCATATAATCGATGGCCGAGTACACCTGTTCCGGCGTGCAGTAGCGGCGTTCGACGGCTTCCGCCGCGTGCACCATGGGCGCCGGGCCACAGTTGTAGAACACGAGTGTCTCCCGCTCGGCATCGGAGAGGCCTTCCAGCCAGCTGTCCAACTGTTCTGTGACGCGACCGTGGAAGCCGCGGCTGCCGTCGTCGGTGGCGATGTGCACATCCGCACACGCTATCGTCTCCTCGACGAAGTAGAGCCGATCGGCGCTCCGAGCACCCATGAACACTGTCGCGTTACCTTCGTCGCGAGCCAGCTGATACACGGCCGCAAGGCCCGTGCCACCGGCAACCGCAACGACTCTTTTACCCGCCGGTGGTGCCGCCGGCTGGCCGTGAGGCCCGCGTACGTAAGCCTCGGTCCCCACGGGCAGATCCATGAGGGCTCCGGTGAATTCACCAACGTTGATGACCACCAGGGAGAAGGGGTCGTCAGTCAGCGCTGAAAAAGGCTTCTCGCCGAGCCCCGGCACCCAGAGAAAGATGAACTCACCGGCGCGGATGTTGATGGAACGGTCGAACTCGAGGATGGTGATGTCCTCGCAGACGCGCCGATTCTCAACCAGCGTGACCGGCGCAAAACTCATGTCCACGTCGTAGCGCACGCGAGCCTCGGCGCTGTTCCCGCCTTCACTCAGATCCGCATTCAGCACTCGGAAGTAGTCGCCGATTTCTTCCGTCGTGAGCCCCGTAAGGGCCGAACCGACGCCGATCATCTGGGCGCCGGCGTCGCGGAAGGCGCGCACGTCGTCCGCGCTCGAAATGCCGCCGCAGCCGATGATCGGCACTTCGGTCTTGGCCCGGATCTCGCGCACGCACTTCAGGCCAATAGGCAGCACGCCTTTGCCAGACATACCGCCAAGCTCGTTAGACAGTACCGGCGACCCATGAGCCGTGTAGTACCCGGGCCCGACGGTATTGATGGCGCATAGCGCATCCGCGCCCCCGGCCACCGCCGCATCCGCAATCTCGCCGACATTCTCCGCATTGGGCGTGAGTTTCGGCACCACAGGGATATCGATGGCGTTCTTCACGGCCTCGGTGATCTTTCGCACCAGTTCCGGATCCTGACCCATGGCCATGCCGTAGCCCTTCGCGTGCGGGCAGGAGAGATTCAGCTCGATGCCGTCGGAATACGGTGCCAGCAGGCGCGCCACTTCTACATACTCTTCAATGCTGCCGCCGAAGACCGAGGTGAGCAGGAAACGGTCTTCCGGCACCTCAAGGGCGGCAAAAAGTTCTGCAGAGCGTTCTGCGCCGGGATTCGTCAGGCCGACGGCGTTCACGAAGCAGCCGGGCGCGTACTGGCTGTATACCGGCTCGCGATAGCCGGCTCGTGGTTCGGGGCCAATACTTTTGGTTGTCAGCAGGCCCACTTCCGGTACGTGG
>JBCDDI010000163.1:0-7140 GCA_039180365.1 Pseudomonadota bacterium | reverse complement strand
GATCAGGTCCGTGCAGATAAAGGTCACCGGGTAAGGCAGCACGCCAACGGCCACAACCACGGGAATCGTGACGCCGAAGACCTCGAAGGACATATCGAGAAAGCGGCTGATGCCGAGTACGTTCAGGAGCGCCAGGGTCCCGAGGAAAATCCCCGACAGCACCAGGAACACCCGCTGTCGGCGTTTGTGATAAACGGCCTCGAGGGTTGGGTCAGGCGTGCTCAAGATCAGCGCCGCTCCTGAAGAAAGGCTTCGTTCACACAGTTCTGCAACCGACCTTCTTCGAGGTAGGTCAGCGCCACTTCGCCGCCTTTGAAACGCATGTCGTAAACGCTTTCCGGTGTGAAGAAGGCCGAATGCGGCGTAATGAGCAGACGATGGTCAATCCACTCCTCGTTGGCCGCCCAGGCTTTGATGAGCGGATGTTCAGGATTCGCCGGTTCCTCCGGCAAGACGTCGAGGCCCACGGCCTGCACCTGATCCGCTTTCATGGCCTCATAAAGGGCGTCGAGATCGATGATCGGTCCCCGCGCCGTGTTGATCAGCACGAGCCCCGGTTTGCTCGCCGCAAGTACTTCCGCGTTGATGAGCTTTTCCGTCTCGGGCGAGAGCGGCGCATGCAGGCTGACGATATCGCAACTGGAAAAGAGCTCCGTCAGGGAGTGAACGCGGCGGATGCCGAGCGCAAGCTCCGAACCATTTGTGATGTAGGGATCATAAACGACACAGTCCATTCCGAAGGCTTTGGCCCGGAGTACAGCGGCGGTGCCGATCCGACCAAGACCAACCACGCCGAAGGTGCAGGCCGAGAGCCGTTTCCCATAGGGATTCAGGGCCGGACGCCAGAGCCCGCGCGGATCCTGCTTCAACTCCCGGGTGTGAAACGTGATGCCCTTCATGAGCGACAACAGCAGCGCCATGGCGTGGTCGGCCACCTCCTGAGTGCCGTAGTCGGGCACGTTGCACACGGGAATGCCCATAGCGCCCCAGGCGGCGAGATCAATGTTGTCGAAGCCAACCTTCGGGGTGACAAAAATGCGGCACTTTTCGAGCTTCCCCCGGAATTCTTCAGGCACGTCCGGCGCAGAGACAATGGCATCACAGTTGGCCCACTGCTCATCGGTCACGTCGCCGAAGGCGTTACAGAACTCGGCACGGCCAAGCGTACCCATGCTTGCCTCTTCAATTTCGCGGCCTTCGGGCCAGCGCATGATGGGCCACAGCACTCGATAGGTCATTTAGGCTCCCCTTCTCTCTGAATCGCTCAACCCATGAGGGCGGCCAGCTCGGCCATGGACGCCTCCGCCTCTGAGCGCTCAATACCGGTAATGCGCAGACGCGTGACGATCAGGTGGCTCACGCCAAGACCTTCGCGATACTCGCTCAGGCGATCGCGGATCATGGCCGCATCGCCAATGATGGTCCAGTCGTCAATCGTGGCCCCTTCATCGAGACGCCCGGTTTTCTGCGCCTCACCGTGCACCTGCTCCCTGATCGCTTCGCTTTGTCGTTTGTCCCTGGTGATAAATACGGTCCGCATAACAGGCACCGTCTCAATGGCGTCATGGCCTGCTTCACGGGCCGCTTCACCATGACGCGCATAGTTGTCTCTGAGTCGATCCATACTTTCCATGGGCGATGCCAGGTAGGGGAAACCAAGGCGCCCGGCCTGCGCCAGCGCTTTGGGTCCGAAGGCGGCCACCCAGAGCGGCGGATGCGGCTGCTGCACTGGCAGTGGATCAAGCACCACCGTTTCGTCCCCGGCCTCACCCACCGGTACCGGCTCACCGCGCCAGGCCTGCATCATGACGCCGAGGCGCCGCTCGAAGAGACGCCGCTTCTCACTCGGTGCCACCTCGAAGGCCTTCAGCATGGTCGGCGCATAGCCGCGGCCAATGCCAAGCAAGACCCGACCGCCGGAAAGCTGGTCAAGCACGGCCACCTGCTCCGCGGCCAGGAGCGGGTTGCGCAGCGGTAGCAGATAGGAGGTGGTGGCCAGACGGATCCGATCTGTTGCCGCGGCAACGGCCGCCAGCAACATGAGCGGATCGGGGATGGCATTGCGATTGAAATGGTTTTCCGGAAGCCAGAAGGAATCGTAGCCAAGGGCCTCGGCGCGCGCCGCCTGCTCGGCGAGGCTTTTCGCCGACAGTCCGGAAAAATCCCAGGGGGTGACACCCAGTTTCATGCGTTGCCGTTTCTCTGTTGAAGGAGGCGATCGATCCAAGCGGTCAGCGCAGAACGCCATCCGCCTCGAGGCGCTGGATTATAGCCTCACTGTAGCCAAGCACCTCGCTTAAGACTTCGGCGTTGTGGACACCGAAGGAGGGCGCGAGCTCGGGCGCCCGCGCCGGGGACCGGGAAAGCTGCAGGCGGGTACATTCCACCACGCAGCCTTCGAGGCTCTCGTGAGCAACGGGCAGGAAGTGCCCGCGAGCTTGCAGCTGCGGGTCGGCAACCAGTTCAGCTGAGCCGAGCACTGTGTGGGCGGGAACGCCCTGAGCCTGCAGCTTTCGCTCGAGTTCTTCCGCCTCGAAGCGGGACGTCCAGTCACAGAGCCGGGCATCAAGTTCATCCTCCCGGGATCGCCGTGCCGCAAGACTCAGCGCCCGGACATCATCCATGGCCGCAAGATCGCAGAGGGCTTCCCAGTCAGCCTCATCCCTGACGGCCAGGGCGATCCAGCGATCGTCACCGAGACAGGGATACACGCCGTGCGGAGCCATGTTGAGATCGCGGTTGCCGTTTGCTCCGGGCGCTGCTTCCCCGGCCAGCACCGCATGACAGGCTGGGGCCAGAAACTGCAGGGCCGCTTCCCCCTGCGCCATGTCCACATGCTGTCCCTCACCGGTGCGAGCCCGGTGTGTCAGGGCCTGCAGAATCGCCAGAGCGTTGAAGCGGACGGAAGTGAAATCCGTGTAAGGGCCGTAACACCCGGTGGGCTCCGCGGCCGGGAGACCCGCCAGCCCATGAAACCCCGTCACCGCCGCCGCCGAGTTGCCGTAGCCTGCGTAATCGCGCCAGGGACCGGACTGACCCATGAGGGAACTCGAAATCATGATGATGCCCGGGTTCAGGGCTTTCACCCGCTCGTAGCCGAAGCCCATCCGTTCCACCACGCCGGGCGCAAAGGACTCCGTAAAGACGTCCGCCCAGCGAATCAGGTCTTCAAGGACGCCGCGGCCTTCCTCCGTGCTGAGATCGAGGCAGACATTGAGCTTGTTGGCGTTCGTGCTGTGATGACAGGCCGCCCGCTCCGGTTCCGGCACCCCGCCAACATAGGGCGGCACGTTGCGCACCATATCCAGACGCCGACTCGACTCAACGTGAACGACCGTCGCCCCGTAGTCGGCGAGCATGCGCGTAGCACCGGGCCCGGCAACCACCCAGAAGAGATCAAGGATCTTCACCCCGGCGAGCGGCAGCTCCGAAGCACCGTCACCCAGGGGCGTTGGCTCAAAGGAAGAGGCATCAGACCAGCGCGCCGGTTCCGCTTCAGCCAGGGGCAGGGGTGAGGCCGGCAGTTTGGCAAAGGGTCCGAGGCGTCGATCTCGTTTGCTGTCCCGGAGAAAGTTGCGGTTGAGCAGATGATCGGAACGAAGCAGATCGTCGACACCGAGCACCGGTGCAACAAGCAGGCGTCGCTCTACAGCCTGCGTCATGAGCTCCGCTTTGCTGTGCCGGGCGATGAGCGCGGCAATGCCGTCCTGGACCGGCGCCCAGTCTTTCGCCGTAAGCTCACCGGTAGCGAGCTGCATGGCCGCCTGCCCCCAGGGCAGTTCGAGATGTTCCGCCCCGATGAGGCCTGCTTCGTGAACCCAGGCCATGAGCCGCTCCATAAAGGCGGCCAGCGGCGGCAGGATCCCCTGCAGCACAACCACCGGGCCATCTAAGGCCTCGAACTGATTACGCAGATACACCTCACCCAGCTGAGCCCCGTAGGCCGAACGCTCGACGCCAGGCTGCCCCAGGGGACCATCGAGGGCTCGAGACAGCAGCGGAAAGGTTGTCGACTGCTGCGCGGCGCAGTCGATGGTCTGCCCGAGCCCGCTGCGGGCGCGCTCGGCGAGGGCCAGCAGCACGGCAACGGCCGCATCAGCGCAGGCGTGCGCATGCGCCTGAGGCACGGAAAGCCGCAACGGTGCCGACCCTGCAGCACCGGAGGCGGCCAGGTGTCCGCTTGCCGCAAGGGCTATGAGATCCGTAGCCGCATAGTCTGCTTTCGGACCGCTGCGGCCGAAGTAGCTGATCCGTACACGGATGAGACTCGGGAAGCGTGTGCTCAGGTCATCGAGGCCAAGATCACCCCAGAAGGCATCGTCCTCGCTCTCGATGAGCACGTCGGCCCCCGCGAGCATGGTCTCGAGTCCGCCTCGATCCGAGGGCCAGTCAAAGACGCTGACGCCTTTACCGAGGGTGTAGGCCTGCCAGTGTCGATCAGTCTCCAGTCGTTCCCGATCCGCGGGCCGCACCCACTGCTGCACCTCTGCGCCCATGTCCGCCAGGAGTTGCCCGCACATGAGTCCGACTTCGCCGGAAAGATCGAGAACGCGCAGCTTATGGAGCACTGGCGATGATGTCGCGCATGGAGCGCTGCATGAGCAGCATGGCTTCGAGGGTGCCCTGCACCGCATCAATGTGGCGGGCCTGGGCAAACTCGAAATAGAGAGGATCGTCGTTCAGCAGGACGCAGCGCTCGCGGTTACCGCAACGGAACTCCGTGCGGCGCCCGAAGTTGTTGCCCGCGGGACCATAGTCACCAAAGCTGCCGGCGTTCTCACTGGGACTCCAGAAGGCCGTCCATTCGGCCGGTTGCCCGCTGATGGGCGCCAGCACAGCCGCCATGGTCCGCTCGGCAATCCCTGTGAGCACGGCTTCATAACTCTCCGGCGGGTTGTCGAGGAAGCCGCAATCGCCGTCCATGGCCTCGATGAGGGCTTCTTCGTCGACGGGAAAACCATCAAAGCGATCACCGAAACTGAAGCGCCAGAAGCGGGCCGAATAGACGGGCACAACCCGGGCCGGTGAGGTAATGAGCTGCACATAGCTGATCACCCGGCCGAGATCCTGGTAGGCGGCCACGGGATCGTTCACGGTCAGGAGCCTGCCGGAGAGTTCGTTGAAGTGCTCGTGGAAGCGCGTGTCCACCACCCACATCATGCTCTGCTCGGCCTGATCGGCGCGATCGTAGTAGCGCCAGTTGAACATGCGCGCAAAAACGCTGCGGTCGATGAGGCCCGTGTTGGCCCGGGCAACGTAGCGCACCTGCAGCGGCGTCAGTGGCGGGATGTCGGTGCCTTCCACGCAGCGGTTGAACTGTTTCGCTGCGAGAAAGGTAAAAAACTGGTGGTTGGCGCCTTCATAGGCTTGAGCGGCGCCCGGCACGAGCAGCACCAGGAGCAGGGCGGCGCAGAAGGACTGCGCGAGCCTTTGCACAACCCCATACTCAGATACCCCGGAGGCTGAGCCCCGGCCCAGGCGCTTGCCGCTGGTTGCCAGCGCTCGGATGCTCAGGCCCCGACGGCTTCGAGGCGTTCAACCACCTCGTCCGTTTCGAGTTCGTGAAGCAGTTCGGCGATGGTCCGCCCGGTTCCCGGCCAGCTTGCGTCCGGAAGGACTTCCGCCGAGGGGGCGAGCACAAAGAGCCGGTTCACCGCCCGGGGATGCGGCAGCACGAAGTGTTCCGTGTTGCGCACCTCGTCGTTGTAGAGGAGCAGATCAAGATCGAGCTCACGCGGTGCGTTCCGCACTACCACGGGACCGCGGCCGTACTCGCGTTCGATGGCTTTCAAGGCCTTGAGCAGCACCTCCGGTGAGAGAGACGGCGCCGCTTCAAAGGCCGCGGCGGCGTTAATGAAGTCGCTCGAATCCGGCGGACAGTCGACCGGCGAGGTGCGGTAGAGGCCCGAGCAGACAAGGTCTCCCAGGGCGAATTCCGAGAGCCGATCCATTGCCTCGATCACGATTCTGCGGGAGTCGCCCCGGTTGGATCCGAGACCGATCAGTACCACTGGCTGAACGTCCTGTCTGTGCCCTGCTGGACCGCCGATAGTAGTAATCCCGGCATCGGTTTGGCAAACCTGGACGCAAGCCCGCATCCTCAGCGCAGGGCACCGGATGCGGGCCGTCAGCGGATGGCGACATAGCCGAACTGTCCGGAGCGATAGACCCGCAGGAGCAGCTGATCGCTGCCGCGGCCGCCCCGGGCGCTGTCTCGCAGCTCGCTGAGATTGCGAATCGCCTGACGATTCGCCGAAACGACCACGTCTCCGGGCCGCAGGCCGTAGCGCCAGGCATTGCTGTTGTCATCCACCTGGGTGACAACCACGCCCGCGCCGGAGGTGCCGTCCTCGCTGCGGAAGTTCTGCAGGAAGGTTCCGGCCAGGCGCTGATCGATCCGGTCCCCCGGCATGCGATCCCAGCTACTGTCGCCAATCTCGAGGGTCAGCCCGCGGGTGCGCCCATCGCGCGTGAGATCGAGTTCAACTGCATCGCCAACGAAAATCACCGCCGTCTGACTGTGATAATCCGAGACGCGCCGAATCGCCCGACCATCCACCCGGGTGATGATGTCACCTTCCCGCAGGCCGGCAGCGCTGGCCGGACTGTCCGGCTCAACGTCGAGCACCACCACCCCATCCGTGCGGTCGACGCCGAAAGCTTCCGCCAGCTGTGCGTTCATTCCCTGCACGGCAATACCGATATAGCCGCGCTGCACCTGACCCTTGTCGATGAGCTCGTCCATGATGGCGCGCACCATGTTCGAGGGGATGGCAAAGCCGATCCCGACGTTGCCGCCGCTTGGCGCGATGATGGCCGTATTAATGCCAACGAGCCGTCCCTGCAGGTCAACGAGGGCGCCGCCGGAGTTGCCGGGGTTGATAGAGGCATCGGTCTGGATGAAATCCTCATAGCCCTCAATGCCGAGGCCGCTACGTCCAAGGGCGCTGATGATCCCGCTTGTCACGGTCTGACTGAGGCTGAAGGGATTGCCGATCGCGACCACAAAGTCGCCAACGCGCGCCTCGCTCGAATCGGCGAAGCGGATCTCCGTGAGGTCATCGGGTTCAACCTTCAGCACCGCAAGGTCCACCGGCTCATCGGAGCCTACGAGCGTTGCCTTGAGGCTGCGGCCGTCGG
>JBCDDI010000162.1:0-7145 GCA_039180365.1 Pseudomonadota bacterium | reverse complement strand
GCCTGGGCGAAATTGCCTACTTCGGCCGCGCCGAGGGTGCGCTCGCCGAACGCATGCAGGCAGAAGCCGGAAAGCAGCTCGCCGGCTGGTACGCCTGGCTTGATGCGGCGCTGGGCACAAACGATTGGTTCAATGGCGCCAGCTTCGGCTGGGGCGATCTAGCCGTGGCACCTTTTGTTAACGGTGCAGTGGGCTTTGGCCACACACCGGCCGAGGGAAGCGGGCTGGCAGCCTGGCTCACCCGGGTCAACGCGCGCGATAGCGTGGCAAGCTGTGCGGCTGCCGCCGCAGCGGTGAGCTTTGAGAGTGAGGCGGTTAGCCTCGATGCAGTACGTGAGGCGGTGGCGCAGGGGCTTTTCAAACGGGAGTACCGGGATCATCGTCTGGAATGGATGGTGAAGTCCGGCGGCCTTGAAATCGTTGAAGCCGGACTCCGACAGGACAACATCCGCTTCATCGATCCGTTCCCCGCTGCTGGCGCTGCCGCGAGCTGAGTGCAGCCGTCTGCACCGGTGGGCGGCCAGACAGGCACAAAAAACGGCCCCGAAGGGGGCCGTTCTGATCGCCTGGGATGACCCCAGGGAGAAACTGGAGCGGGTAACGAGGTTCGAACTCGTGGCCTCGACCTTGGCAAGGTCGCGCTCTACCAGCTGAGCTATACCCGCATCAGGGCGCGCTATTTTCCAGAATCGGCCGGGAAACGCAACTTCTGCGCCCGAGGCACCCCGAAGCCCTCAACCGTCGAGTTCATAGTCCTTCGCAAGCCGCCCCTCGGAAACCAGCCCTGCCGCAAGATCGCCCCTGAGCGCCTCCCTGCTTCGCTCCCTGGCGGGCCCGATGCCACCACCCCCGGGGGTTTCCAGCACCAGCGTTTCTCCGGCCCCAACCAGATCCCGACCTTTGCCGGGCAGTACGTCACCGTCTTTAAGATAGACGGCCCCCGGTGCACCGGCGCTACCGCCGAACCGTCCACGAGCGGGGTGTTCAATGCGGTCGAACATCTTCGAGACCACAAAGGGCGCGCCTTCCCGGTGCGCCACCTCAATGGTCTGACCAAGGCCCCCGCGCTGCCGGCCCGGCCCGCCCGAATCGATGCGGTACTCCTTCTTCCAGATAACCAGCGGCGTGGTCGCTTCATTGATTTCCGTGGACGTGGTCCGCACCCCGGAGGGGAAGGCCGTGGTGGATAAACCGTCCTTGCCGGCACGAGCTCCGGTTCCGCCATTGAAGATGGGATTACTCACGAAGTTTTCTGCGACGCTGTTTCCGCCAACAGTCGCCGGCGCACTCATGAACACAGGGTTCCAGATGCAGGAAGCCCCCTCCGCCGGCACCGCGTCGGGCAGCACCTGCGCCAGGCAACCGAGCACCACGTCCGGCAGCATCTGCCCTACAGAATGGCGGGCCGAGACCGCGGCCGGGCGCGGTGCATTGAGGATGGATCCTTCCGGCGCCGTCACCGTTACCGCAGCCAGCGAGCCGGCGTTGTTCGGCACCTCATTTCCGACAAGACAACGCACGCCAAAGGAAGCATAGGCCTGCGTATAGGTGAGCGGTACATTAATTCCAACGGCCGAACGACTTGAGCTGCCGCTGAAGTCGACGCTGAGGCGCTCACCGTCAATGCTGAGCTTTGCCGCAATGGTCACCGGTTCCCGATAGCCGTCGATCGTCATGGCATGCTCGAAGGTGCCGTCAGGCAGGGCGCTGATCTCCCGGGCCATGGCCTGCCGCGAGGTTTCGATGATATGTGCGCCGATGTCTTCCAGGTTGGCCAGGCCAAAGTCGTCCAGCATCTCCTTCAGGGCTCGCCCACCCATCTCATTGCAGGCCGTGAGCGAATGCAGGTCACCCTCCGCGGTCAGAGGATCACGGACGTTCGCCTTGATGAGGCCCATGAGCACCTCGTCACGTTCGCCGCGGCGGAAGAGATGGCAGATGGGAATACGCAGCCCTTCTTCGAAGAGATCATTCGCATCGGGACCGAAACCGCGGCCACCCACATCGGCGATGTGGCTGGTACTCGCGAAGAGCGCGACCGCGCGATCACGGTGGTAGATGGGCGTTACCACCGTAAAGTCGTTCAGGTGGCCGGTCCCATCCCAGGGATCGTTGGTCAGCAGCACGTCACCGGGTTCGAGGCGCTCAAGGGGGTAGGCCTCGAGGAAGCGGCCCACTGATGCGGCCATGGCGTTTACGTGACCGGGGGTACCGGTAACCGCCTGCGCGAGCATCGCGCCCTCCTCATTAAAAACACCGGCCGACAGATCACCGGCCTCCCGGACCACGGTCGAAAAGGCCGTACGCATCAGCGTTTGCGCCTGCTCCTCGACAATGGAGAGCAGGCGATCCCAGACCAGCTGCTGATCGAGACGACCGAGGCTGTTACTCATGATCAGGTCTCTCCCGGCCGTTCACCGGCACCACTTCGTTCGAGGACCAGGCTGCCGCCCTCTGCCACCACTGCGTTAAAGGCTGCGGCAACCACCACCGTCGTCTGAGCTTCCCGAATGAGCGCTGGTCCTGCAACACGATCGCCGATGTCCAGGCTTCCGCGCGCGAAGGTGCCGGCTTCGACCCACGCTCGAAGCGCCACGTCGTAGAGTTGTGTGGTCACCTCGGGCGTTCGCTCCCGGAGAACTGCCAGAGACTCCGCCGGGAGCCGATAGCGGGGTTCGGCCTCAACAAGGTTCAGGGTCCAGCTGAGCACTTCCACATCGAGTCCCGGGATCACCCGACCGTAGAGCGCCTTGTAGTTGTCCTCAAAGCGCTGGCGCAGCACCGCGGCATCAAGGGCAGCATCGAGACCATCAAGATCTACAGCAATCTCATAACCCTGCCCGAGATAGCGCATGAATGCCCGACGCCGAACGCTGAGGGCCGACCCATCTACAACCTCCCCGACTACGGCCAGCGCTTCAGCCTGCATCTCTGTCATGAGGCTGGTCACCGTTCCGGAATCGAGGCTTTCCAGGGTCATGTAGTGGCTGCGCACCACCTCAAAGCCCACGGGTGCGAGCAGGAAACCGACCGCTGAGCCAACGCCGGCATTCGCTGGCACGATAATCCGCTCAATCTTCAGCGCCGTCGCGAGTGCACAGGCATGCAGGGGCGCCGCACCGCCGAAGGCAATGAGCGTGCGCTGTTCTGTGCCGCGCCCCCACTCGGACAGATGGGCCCGCGCGGCCGCAGCCATGTTTTCGTTGACCACGGCGCTGACGCCGTGCGCGGCATCTATCGGAGCCATCCGCAGTACAGCCGCCAGTGTTGCAATAGCCTTTTCGCTGGCATCGACGTCGAGGCTCAGGGAGCCACCGGCGAAGTTATCCGGGTTCAGGCGTCCGAGGAGCACGTCTGCATCGGTTACGGCCGGCGTTTCTCCACCCCGCCCGTAACAGGCCGGTCCAGGTTCTGATCCTGCGCTTTCGGGACCCGCCTTTAACCGGCCAAGGCCGTCCACGGCAGCAAGGGAACCGCCGCCCGCACCGATCTCAACCATCTCAATAACAGGAATACGCACGGGTAGACCGCTGCCCTTTCTGAAGCGATAGCTCCGATCCACCTCAAAGGCGCGGCTGAGCAGCGGTTCACCATCGTCAATGACGCAGAGTTTGGCCGTGGTTCCGCCCATGTCGAAAGACAGCGTCCGCTCAGCACCGAGGGCCCGAGCAACCTCTGCGGCGAGAATGGCCCCACCGGCCGGGCCCGATTCAACGAGGCGGATCGGAAACTCCCGTGCCGCCGCGAGCGTTGTCAGGCCGCCGCCGGACGTCATGAGTAGAATCGGACAGCGAAAGCCGCGAGCGGAAAACTTCGCCGAGAGACTCTCGAGGTAGCCGTCCATGAGCGGCTTCACATAGGCGTTTGCACAGGTTGTGGATAAACGCTCGTATTCGCGAATCTCCGGGCAGACTTCTGATGACAGGCTGACCGACAGATCCGGCAACGCCTCAAGGAGCAGTTCCCGCACCCTGGCCTCGTGCTGTCCGTTAGCGTAGGCATGCAGCAGGCCCACGGCCACACTCTCCACACCGGCGGCCTCCAGCGTTGGCAGAAGCCGCCGAACACTGGCCTCGTCGAGGGGGATGAGAGTTTCGCCCCGGGCGTCGAGACGTTCGGCGACCGGCAATCGCAGCGCCCGACCCACCAGCGGTGCGGGTCGGTCAATGTTCACATCGTACTGTTCAAAGCGGTTCTCAAGCGCCATCTCCACGGCATCCCGATGACCGGCAGTGGTAAGGAGCGCGGTAACGGCCCCGCGACGCTCGATGAGCGCGTTGGTGGCAAGGGTTGTTCCGTGCAGCATGATTCGAGCATCACGAGCCTCGCGGCCTGCCTGGGCGAGCACCGCCTCAATACCCTGCATCACGCCGTTGGCAGGATCCTCATAGGTTGTGAGCACCTTCGTGGCTGTCTGCCGGTCGCCGTCCCTCAGCACAACATCGGTAAAGGTGCCGCCGATATCGGCCGCGAGCTCAAAGGGCATTTTCCGCCTCGCTCAGCATCTGATGTGTATGCCCTTCCAGGCGCCAGAGGCCGGAGCTGACGCCAACCACCAGAATGATCGCGAGCATACTGCCGGCCGCAACCACAAGCGCCAGCTGCGGGCCGAAGTTTTCCACGAGCACGCCACAGAGCACGGCGCCAATGGGACCGGCGCCCATAAAAGAGAAGGAATAGAAGCTCATCACCCGCCCCCGCTGAGCTTCCGGCGCCTGCTCCTGCATGATCGTTCGCGACATGGTCATGGCAATGCCGCCGCAGGTCCCCCAGACAAAGAGCGCAAACACCCAGAGCGGGAAGCTTGGTGCTATTCCCGCCAGCGCGAGCACGGCGGCACCCACTCCCTGCGACAGCAGCAGCGCCCGGCCCTGGCGGCGCACGTCGCCCCCGCGCAGCAAAAACAATATGGTCAACACAAGCCCGAGAGAATTCGCGCCATTCATGAAGGCGAGATCCTGTGCGCTGCCAGCAAATACTTCCCGCACCAGGATCGGCATGGTGACGATGTAAGAGCCCATGAAGAAGAGCGCCATCGCCACATTCTGGATCATCACCATGCGCATGGACGAGGAAGCGAAGACCGTCCGCCCACCTTCGAGTACCGAATGCCAGAGCGCCGGCGGGCTGTGTGCCGCCTGTGGTCGCGGCACCCGAATGCGGGTGAAGCCGACCACACCAACGAGCAGCGCCAGCATCTGCACCACTAAAATGAGTTCCGGGCCGACCGCGTCCGACAGTGACGCAATCAGGAAGCCGATCATCTGCAGACCGAACTGCATGATGCTGGTGAGCATAACGGTGCGCTGCAAGCGCCCCTCGGCGACCTCGTTCAGGAGCCCATCCCGGGCCGGAGTCACAAACGCCTGCGCGAGGCCCATGAGCAAAGCGTAGCCAACCATAAGCGGATAGCTGAGCCGGTCCGTGCCGACCACAAAGAGCAGATAGGCCGTAACCAGCACGGCGAAGCTCTGGGCGATCACCACCACCTGCCGGCCGCCAAAGCGGTCTGCGTAGCTGCCACCGATCAGGATAAGCAGGGTCCCCGGCAGCAGCAGGGCCATCTGCGCGAAGCCCACCCGTTCCGGTGTTTCGCGCAGGACCATGGTCACGAGCCAGGCGAACATGACGCTCTGGATGCCGTAGGCCATGAACCAGCTGGCGGTACCGACCAGGTAGAAGTGGAGTGGACGAGCCAAGTTTCCTCTTTGGCGCTCGCCCGGCGCGCGGCGGAAGCCCCGTGCGGCGGCGCCAAGCGAGCGGGCACGCGAATTTGAAGGGCCGAGAGTATACGTTAAGATCGCGCGATGATTGCGGCCGCTCTCCGACATGCTGCTGGCTCTGCGCGCAACGCCGGCGTGGCGTTGTGCCTTGTGCTGTTCGCCTCGCCGGTCGCGGCAGACGGCAAAAGCTACCTCGAAGTCTCGCCGCATGGTCGCGCCGACCTGGAAGCGCTCATGACCACCCTCGAGGGCTACCTCGACCGGGGACTGCCGATGAACGACCCGGTTATCGTCATCCTCCACGGCAGCGAGGCGGACTCCTTCACCAGCCGCGGCTATGAGCGGAATCGTATGCTCATCGATCGCGCCGCCCTCCTCTCAGCCTACGAACTGCTCGACTTTCGCATGTGCGAAACCTGGATGAGCGAAAACGACGTGCAGCGCGATGACCTGCCGGCCTTCATCGAGACGGTACCCTTTGCGCCAGAAGAAGTGGAACGCCTCGAAGCCGAGGGCTACACCTCAGCCAATGGCCTCAGTATCTGACCCCTAGCCCTCGGTCTCCTTCAGACCATACATCTCGAGCAGGGCCTGCTCAGGGGCCCGGGGCAGAAAGTTGATGGCGTGTTTCATCCGCCCTTCCAGGAGCCGATTGCTTTCCTGGTCGTATTTCACGAGCAGACGGACGTAGAGATTCTCCCCCGCTTTCACCTTGGCCGGGAAGGAAAGCTCCGGACCGTTCCACTTAGCCGCCTCACTCTCCCCGGTCAGGGCGAGATCGTAGGTACCCGCGCCAAGCTCAAGTTCGATGTAGTGCTTGTAGCGCAGGAGCCCTACGGGAACACCGTCGAGGCGTATCTCCGGCCGCTGCCCGGACTTCTCACCCCAGGTCTGCTTAGGCCAGTACACGTAGATTTTGCCATTGCCAGGCTTTTTGACAGCCGTTGGCGTATAGGGCGTCTGATTGCTTTGACAGGCACCCAAAAACAGCCCCGAAATCGCAAGAAAAGTCATTATTTTCAGATAGTTAGACAACATTCCACTCCTGTTGGCAGCCGGCCTCGGCAGCATGGTTTCTGGACTGTGTCGACCGGTTGCAGCACCGGCTTCCCCCTAAAGTGAACGCATGAAATCGCCCAAAGAGGAGCGTTCCATCATGAAGAAGATCCGTAGTCATTTTGAAGTCAGCGAATGGCCCCTGGTTATCCTGACCCTGTTCATCGCCGCCATGCTGAGCCAACTCGCCTGATTGATCCGCGAGGCTTCAGCGCCCGCGGCTAAAAAAAGCCCGCGGCTAAAAAAAGCCCGCGGCTCAAAATAGGCCTGCGGCGCAATAGGAGTCTGCGGCTAAGCGGCGCCTGCGGCTTAGTCAGCGCCTGCGGCCTAATCAGCGCCTGCGGCTTAGTCTAAGGCCCGCGTTCG
>JBCDDI010000161.1:0-7155 GCA_039180365.1 Pseudomonadota bacterium | reverse complement strand
GTCATATCCATGACCTCGCGCACGGTGGCCGAGCCGAAGGCGCTTTCAGCCAGTTCGGGAACGTACTCAGTCACCGGCGCCGCATCGTCCAGGACGCCGTCCGCCACGAGCGTTTCCGCGATGGTACCAACAAAAGACTTCGTCACAGACATCGCCCCGTGACGCCCCTCGCGGTTTAAGCAGCCGCTGTAGTACTCATAGACGATCCTGCCGCCGTGCAGGATAAGAATGCCATCGGTGTAGTTAGCATCGAGGGACTCACGCCAGGTCATTGCCTCCCCGCCGCCGATCGGGGTGAAGCGCAGCTCATCGATAGCGTGATCAGCGGCCTCCATGAAAGGAGACGCGGGACCCATGCCTCGCGCTACCCGTCGCGTGGCCTGCAACTCCCTTAAATGACAGAAGGTCCAGCGCAGCTTGGGGAAACTCATGAAATTGTTGGTGGGCGGGCCGATCACTCGATCGGGCGGTGGTGGAAAGCCCACCATCCAGCCCATGGTCCTCGGATCTGAGGCCGCTGCATCCAAATCATGCGGCTGCGCCTGCAACGTTGTCACCGAGAGGACGCTCAGCAGACCCGCTAACAATTTCGCCCTGTGCATCGTGCTGTCCCTTTTCTATTTTAGGTTTTCCCTTTCCCCTCAGGCCGGGCGGGCCAGCAGCGCCTCACAGCCGGTACCTGCCAGCACAGCGTCAACCCTCGCCCGATCAGCCTCGTCCAGGCGCGCATATTCGATACGCAGCCACTGCAGACACTTGCCCTGGTAGGGAAAAGGCTCCTGCACCCAGGACCTGTCATCCACCTCCACCTCTACGCTATCCGCGCCCTGATCGAGGGCCTGCCCGTTAGCGAGCATGACGGGCACGTAGCTTCGGCCCACTTCAGACAGGATCGCCTTCAGGGTATCCGGGAACGCATCCGGGTCAACAAAGTCATCCTCCGAAGGCTCCAAGCCAGAGTGGTCCTCCATCTTACTCACCCAGGCATGGACCCGAGGGAATTCTGCGGCAGCGATCGCGGCAGGGGTAGGATCGAATTGCACCAGCTGTGTGAGCTGCCCGAAACAGGCAAAGTCTGCAGAGCCGGGTCGTCGCCCCATGAGAAACGGCAGCTGCTTCAGATGTTCATTCAGGCAGGCGAGGAAGCGCTTGTAACTGCCTTCTATCACCGGTGCCGTCGTGTCATTGGATCCCACCACGTAGAGCCGGCCGATCTGCCGCTCGGAGAACACCTTCTTCGCCTGCAGCATCTGCTCATCCGGCTGTGTGACGTCGCCATAGTGCGGCAGCACGGAACCGGCCATCTCGATATCGGCGTCGTAATACCAGCGATAGTGGAACATGGCTTTGGTCAGCCACTCATCCCCATAGTCTTCCAGCAGATAGTTGATGAAGGCAGCCGCCGGATCAGCCGGGATCACGGAACGACCCGGATACTCATCTTCCAGACGGCGAATGATGGGCGTGCTGTCCACCTCGGCGGTGACTTCGCCGGACTCGTCGGTGAAATAGAAAATCGGAATCAGACCCACCTTCGGTGGCGGCAGGCCCTCCACGTCCTGAGCACCCTGCAGGTAGCGATAGGGAATGCGCCGGTAGCGCAGCAGCGCCAGCATCTTTCGTGTGTAGGGAGAGCCCGGAGACCCACGTACAGGTAACAGATCAGTCATGGCAGCGCCTTCCTTTCCAGTGTCCAGGGGATCATTGTGACACATGCTATGCCATAATTTGCCGGGCCCGCCAGCGACGGCACAAAACGAGAGGAACGTTCAGATGATCAAGGTTTACGGTGTTCACGGCTCACCCTTCGTCAGAAAGGTATTCATTGCACTGGACTATAAGGACGTTCCCTACGAGATCGTGCCGCAGATGCCGTTCTCTGGCGACGAGGCCTACCGAAAGATCAACCCGCTTGCCAAGGTGCCGACGCTCGTCGATGGCGATCTCACCGTCGGCGACTCCAAAGTCATCTGCCGCTATCTCGAAAGCGCCCATCCCGAACCCGCCCTCTATCCCGCCGGCGCGGCCGACCGAGCGATGGCCGACTGGTATGAAGAACTTGGCGGCACCTACGTGACGGAACTTGCCACCGGGATCTTCTTCCAGCGTTTCATGCGGCCCTTTGCTTTCAAACAGGAGCCGGATGAAGAGCTGGTCGCCAAAATCATCAACCAGCAGCTGCCTCCCATTCTCGACTATCTCGAAGGACAGCTGCCGGAAGATGGCTTCGTCTTCGGTGATTTCACACTTGCTGATCTGAGCCTGGTCAGCCCGTTCATTAACGCGGCCTACGCAAAGTACGAGGTCGATGGTGCACAGTATCCAAGGCTAGCCGGTCTGATCGCGCGCGTGAAAGCCGTGCCACAAGTGGCCGGCGTGCTGCAGAAAGAAGCCGAATCCATGGGGTTGAGCTAGCCGCCGGGCAAACTAGAGCTCAGTCCAACAGGTTTTTCACCATGCCGGCGATGAGTTCAATGCCCGCCTTTCTGCTGAGACCCTGGTGACCGCGCAGTCGGTGCCACATGTCGAAGGAAGTAATGGCATCCAGAGATTCACGGGCCGCTTTATCCAGGAGAGCGGCCTCCGGCAGCCGTCTATCCAGATCACGGCGCAAGCGGCGCTGGTCAGCTGCGTAGCGTTTGGTGAGAAACGACGATCGCCAGAGCAGCGCCCGGGTACTCAAGGTGACGTTGCTGACCCCTTCATAGGCACGCGCACGGTCTTCGACGACCTGCTCGATACGCTCCTGCAGAGAACCCTGGGGAACGTCGGCGATGAAAAAGAACTCCATTCTGCCGCGCGCGGTTTCATCTATCGCCGCGAAGAGCGAATCCATGTCGTTAAAGTGGCGAAAGAACGTGCGCATGGCCACGCCAGCGCGATCACTGACCTGCTGCGCCGTAGGCACCAGAACGCCTTCTTCGACGAGCGCCAGGGCAGCGTCGATGATGGCCTGCCTGCTGCGCTCCCCGCGTTGCCGCCGGCCGTCAGGGGCAGTTCCCAGAGGCTCAATCATTCGCGTCGGGCGACCCGAGGCGTCGGGTCCATGAAAAACACATCACGGCTGAGAAGGTTGTCTGTACAGTTGGGATGGAGAGAGATTGTCCATGCCTCACCGTCCGCACACAAACTGCCAATCGGGGAGAACCTGGCAAACGGGTGTGCACGGAGAAAATCCAACAATATAATGTCATCCATTAAAGAAGCCTGCCTCGCAGGCACATCGTTCGGGAGGAACGCACCATGCCAGAACCCGTAGACGTCTACTGGTCCTTTCGCAGCCCTTATTCCTATCTCGTGACACCGGATCTGGTCCGCCTGAGGGAAGACTTCGACGTCGACGTGCGTATGCGCATCGTCTACCCGATCGCTGTGCGGGATCCGTCGCTTGTATTCGATCCTTCCAATCGCAACAAGGCCCTCTACATCATGCGTGACTCGAGAAGACGCGCCGAATTCCTCGGCATGCCGTTCGCAGGACCAAATCCGGATCCGATCGTGCAGGACTTCGCCAGCATGACCGTCGCCGAAGAACAGCCTTACATCCATCGGCTGAGTGCTCTGGGTGTTGAAGCACAGCGCCGTGGTCAAGGCGTTGAGTTCGTGACCGAGGTTTCCGCCCTCATCTTCGGCGGAACAGAGGGTTGGGATCAGGGCGATCTTCTGAAAAACGCAGTCGCGCGAGCAGGCTTCGATCTCGCTGAGCTCGAAGCTGCCATTGAGGGAGGCGACCAGTTGGCGGAAGTAGAAAGCAATCAGGGAGCTCTCGCGGAAGCCGGTCACTGGGGTGTTCCGACGATGGTCTTTCGCGATGAGCCTTTCTTCGGCCAGGATCGTATTGAGACGTTGCGCTGGCGCCTTGATCAGTACGGCCTGGCTCGCGGCTGATCTGCGAGGAGAATCCGATGTCTGACCCCTACCTTTACACTGTCACCAACCACGTGGCGACTTTCAGCATCAACGATGCGCCCTGGAACCTCATGAGCGTGGAGTACATCGATCGGCTGGAAGAGCAGCTGCCTGACGTGCTGGCCGACGATGCAATCCGCGCGATGATTTTCACCGGCGAAGGTCTCGACCACTTCTCCGCCGGCATGAACCTCCGGCAGATCCCAGAGGGCGTAAAGCGAGCAGGCAGTCCGGAAGCATTTTTCGGGCAACGCCACCGGGTCCTGGGCATGATCGAAAACGGCGGCACACCGGCCATCGCCACGCTCTTCGGCTACTGCCTCGGTGGCGGCCTGGAGCTGCCGCTCGCCTGTCACTTCCGGATTGCGGCCGAAGCCGGCGCACAGATCGGGCTGCCGGAGATGGATCTCGGCAGCGTTCCTGCCTGGGGCGGCTCCGCTCGCCTGCCCAGAGTGGTGGGACGCAACCATGCCCTGGACATGATTCTCCGCGGTCGGAAGATCGACGGCAGTGAAGCTTATCGCATGGGGCTCGTCACCGAGCTGGTGCCGGTCGAAGCCATCAAGGCACGCGCCCAGGCTCTGGGCGAGGAGCTTGCGGCACAACCGCGGCAGGCCGTGAAGTCTATGCTGGAGGTTATCGTCGGCCACGAAACGAAAACCCTGGCAGAGTCCATGGCGGATGAGTCGGCCGCCGTCGCCGCCAATCGGGGCACCCCGGATTCCATGGAGGGCATGCGCGCCTTCATGGAAAAACGCAAACCCGTCTTCAACCAGCAATCCTGATCAAACGGCCTTCAAGCTCAAGGAGGACACCAACATGACCTGGTCCAGACGCGTGCTGACGCTGATCGTGATACTTCCGGGATTGCTGTTCATGGTTCTGGGCTTGCGCTGGCTCGTCGATCCAGCCGGCGTCGCACCCACGCTGGGACTTTCTCTGGAGACCGGCTTAGGGCTCAGCAGTCAGATCGCCGATCTGGCGGCCTTCTTTCTCGTCGCCGGGCTCAGCATCCTGATCGCCGTGGTCACTCGAAGGCGCAGCTGGTTCTACCCACCGGCCATGCTGCTCCTGCTTGCAGCCGCCGGCAGACTGGTAGCCTGGGCGGCACACGGCGCTGCCTTCGCGCTGCAGCCCATGGTCTTCGAGGTCGTGGTTGCCGCGCTGCTGCTCTTCGCCGCTCGCGTTCTGCCCGAGCGGGACTGATCGTGGTCCGGGGCGCGCTGATAGCAGTCTCCTTCCTGCTTCTGATCTCGGGCTTAGGCTCAACCGCCTACGGAGCAGACCGGCCCAACCTCGTTTTTCTCCTGGCCGATGATCTCGGCTATACGGACATCGCCCCTTACGGCAGTGAGGTGAACACGCCTTCGCTATCAAAGCTGGCCCGGGAGGGGATCCGCTTCACCAACTATCACACCGCCGCCAACTGCGCGCCGGCCCGGGCTATGCTGCTGACCGGCGTCAGCAGCCATCTGGCCGGTGTGCCCAACATTCCCGAGATGATGGCGCCCGAGCAGCTGGCCCATGCGAACTACCAGGGCGTCTTAGGCGACAACGTAGTCACCATCGCAACGCTGCTCGAAAGCGCCGGCTATCACACCTACCTCGCGGGCAAATGGCACCTCGGCGCCACGCCGGGAAAGCTGCCCAGCCAGCGGGGCTTCGAACGCACCGTCGCGCTCATGGACTCAGGCGCAGACAATTGGGAGCAACGCCCCTATCTGCCGATTTACGATCAGGCAAACTGGTTCGCCGACGGGGAACGCTTCAATCTGCCGGACGATTTCTACTCCTCCCGCTTCCTGATCGACAAAACCATCGAGTTCATCAACAGCAACCTCAAAGACGGGCAACCGTTCTTTGCCTACGTGCCTTTTCAGGCCGTGCACATCCCAGTGCAGGCGCCGAAGGAATACATCGATCGTTACATGGGCGTTTACGACGAAGGCTGGGCGCACTTGCGGCAGGCACGCCATGACCGGGCCGTGGCGCTCGGTCTGCTGCCGGAGGCCGTACCCATGATGAGCATGTCGACCACGACAGACTGGGATGCCTTAAGCCCGGAGCGGCAGCGCTATGAAGCCAAGCGCATGGCCGTCTACGCGGCGATGATCGAAGCCATGGACGCCAACATCGGCAGGCTCATGGATTTCCTCGAGGCGCGGGGCGAACTCGACAATACGATCTTCGTCTTCACCTCAGACAACGGCGCGGAAGGCAGTGGATCGCAGGACCCGCAGTCTTTCTCATCAACCCGTATCGCTTCGAGCCTCGGCTATCGCTTCGACTACGAGACGCTTGGTCTGAAAGGCAGCTACAACTCCATCCATCCCGCCTTCACCAGCGCTGCCGTAAGCCCCCTCGCCTTCTACAAGTTCTACGCCGGCGAAGGTGGACTGCGAGTCCCGCTCATCATCTCCGGAAAACCATTGGAGGTGCCCTCTGCGCAAACCGCGGCCTTCGCCTGGGCAACGGACATCGCCGCAACTATTCTTGGCTTCGCGGGCGTTGCGCACCCTGACGGGCGCTTCGCCGGTAAACCCGTGCTGCCGATCACCGGCAGAGACCTGGGGCCAATTCTGCGCGGCGACGTCGACCGGGTTTACGAAGCGGGTGAATCCGTTGGCTATGAACTGACTGGCCACGCCGCGCTCTTTCAGGATGAGCTGAAACTCGTACGGAACCTGCCGCCCCTGGGTGACGGTGAATGGCATCTCTACGACACCGTTCGCGATCCCGGCGAAACACGCGATCTGAAAGCCGACCTCCCCGAACGTTTTCAGGCCATGCTGGCCGCCTACGCCAGCTTCGAAGAAGACAACAAAGTGCTCCCCATACCACCCGATTACAGCCAGACCGGGCAGCTGATCATCAACATGCTCCGGGATCGGCTCGGCTCGACGATCATCGTCGCTCTGCTGCTCGTACTCCTGTTGATCCCCTTCGGGGTTTACGTCCGGACCCGTCGGGTCGGAGGTCGCACAACATGAGCCGCCTGGAAAATGCCGTCGCACTCATCACCGGAGGCGCTTCTGGTCTCGGCAGAGGCATCGCTGAACGTTTCGTCGAGGAAGGCGCCGCGGTGGTGATCACGGACCTGAACGAAGCCGGATCAGCGGTCGCCGACACCCTGGGCTGCACTTATCTGCGGCAGGATGTGGCCGAAGAAGCGGATTGGGAGCAGGCCATAGCGGAAGTCTTCAGCCGCCATGAACGCATCGACGTGCTGGTCAACAACGCCGGCAT
>JBCDDI010000160.1:0-7180 GCA_039180365.1 Pseudomonadota bacterium | reverse complement strand
CGTAGTACTCGTAGATGATCGGCCCCCACCAATCGAACATCTGCTGCTTGATCCCGGCCGGGCAGGGGGCGGCGGCGTGGATGGCAACCTTGTGGCTGGAGAAATCGAAACCGCTGCGATCCTCTTCCGGCAGCTTCAGCATTCGGGTGAACATGGTCGGCACCCATTGGCTGTGGGTGACTTTGTGTTCTTCGATGGCCTGCAGGGCGCCCACCTCGTCGAAGCGGGGCATCATGATGATTGTGCCGCCGAGGGCCAGCGCTGCCGTGCAGAAGCCAATGGGCGCTGAGTGATAAAGCGGCGCTGGCGACAGATAGACGGTGTTTTCATCGAAGCCCCAGAGCATGCTCTGCAGAGCGCCGACAGGACCCGCGTCCTCATGGATCATGGCACCGGTCAGCGGCCGGAGAATGCCTTTGGGCCGGCCCGTTGTGCCTGAGCTGTAGAGCATGAACTGGCCGGCCGGTTCCTCGGCGAGCGGCTCTGCCGGATGTTCGCCGATCGCCGCCTCGTAGGATTCATAACCCTCGATAGGATCGCCGACCATGAGCCAGCGTTTGCAGTTCGGTGCGAAGCGCGGCAACGCTTTGGCGATATCGCCGAGATAACTTGACGTGACCAGCACCTGGGCCTCGCAGTTGTCGAGGATGTAGCCCGCTTCCTCATCGGTCAGGTAGCGGTTGATGGTGGTGATGTAGAGGCCCGAGCGCATGGCCGCCCAGATCACCTCGAAGTAGCTGAGGTGGTTCTCCATGAAGATGGCGACGTGATCGCCGGGCCGGAGGCCTTCGGCCCACATGAGTTGAGCGAGCTGATTTGAGCGGTCGTTCAGCGCCGCATAGCTCAGCTGCTCCCCCGTGACCGCGTGTATGGCGGCGGCTTTCTCTGGAAACTCGGTCGCCCACTTACCTGGATACATGCCTCTTCCTCCCCCGAGTCAGACTTCCCTGGTTTCCTGAGCTTACTTGAGAGTACCGGTTCGAAAAAAGCGTTCTGAAGAGCGCTGCCACGCCTCCGGCTGGGGTGCTCGTGGCTCAGACCTGTGCAGACAGATCCCGCATGGCCTGATCGGTGGTGAAGTAGATATCGCCGTTCAAGGCGTCGACAAAATCGGTCTCGTCCAGCTGATCCATCACCGGCGCCTTCACCTCTGAAAGATGCAGCGTGATGTGCATGGCCGCCAGGTTGGCGTTGATGCGATAGAGCATCTCCAGCCCCGATACATCGATCATGTTCACGGCGCTGCAGACCAGCAGCACATGTTTTGTGCCAGGCCGCCGCTGGATGATCTTCAGAAGTTTACTCTCCACCTGATTGGCATTGGCGAAGAACAGGCTCTCGTCGACCCGGATTGCCGCCACATGCGCGAAGGTTTCAACCTCGTAACGGCGCGTGGCGCGAAAGGCTTCCGATTCGCCGACACGGCCGACGATGGCAATGTGCGGCCGGCTCACGCGGCGTACGAAGAAGGCAATGGAGAGCGCCACGCCAGTGATCAATCCCGCCTCAACGCCGAACACGAGCACCGTTACCAGGGTGACGAGCTGAGTAATGGAATCGTCGCGATGGACTTTCCAGTGCGCCCGGATGCTCGAGAAGTCCATGAGTGAAAATACGGACACGATAACGATGGCGGCGAGGGCCGCTTGCGGCAGGAGCGTGAAGAGCGGCGTGAAGAAGAGCAGCGTCGCGAGGATCACCACCCCGCAGACAAGGGAACTGACCTGCGTGCGGGCACCGGACTGGTAGTTGACGCTCGAGCGGGTGAAGCTGCCGGCGACGGGGTAGGCGCCCGTGAGTGCGGCGCCGACGTTCGCCGCACCCAGGGCGATGAGTTCCTGGTGACTGTTTACCCGCGTTCGTTCTCTTGTCGCCAGCGTTGTGCCGATGGAGTAGCTCTCGACATAGCTCACGAGTGCGATCATCACCGAGGTCGGCAACAGTGCGAGCCAGAGATCCCAGTCGAAAGGCGGCAGAGTCAGTGCCGGCAGGCCGCCGGGGACCTCCCCGATTACCGCCACGTCCGCCGTGCGGTCGAGGTCCCAGCCCCAGACCAGGGCGATCGCTGCCACGGCAACAAGCAGCGGCCCGAGCTTGGTGACCGGATGGTTCTCCCCGAGCTCTATGCCGAGGACTCGTAGCGGTGCTGTGATGTAGCGTTGGATGAGCCACATGCCGATACCGGCGCCGATGCCGATGGCGAAAGTGGTGGCGTTGAAGCCGTCTAAGGACCGACCCAGCGCCAGAAGCCGGTCCAGGGGCTCAAGGCGCGCATCGGTGCTGATGCCCATGAGCGGTCCGAGCTGACTGATGATGATCAGCAGTGCGGCCGCATTAACGAAACCGACGATGACCGGGTGGCTCAACAGATTCACCACGCCACCCATATTCGACAGGCGCAGGAGCCAGAGCACGATGCCGGCCTGCAGACAGAGAATGGTGGTGATGCCGAGATAAGCGTTGCTGTAGGCGGGGGCGTATTCGCCGACGGCGGCGGCCACCATGAGCGCTGCCACCGCAACGGGGCCCACCACAAGCTGCCGGGACGAGCCGAGCACTGCGTAAATGACCATCGGCAGCAGGCAGGCATATAGCCCGGCTTCCGGCGGCAGGCCCGCCAGAAACGCGTAGGCGATAGCCTGAGGCACCGTAATCATGCCGACCACGAGACCGGCAACAAGGTCGTGGTTGAAGTCCGTGCGACCGTAGCCCCGGACCACGTCGATGAGCGGTAGGAAACTCTGCCAGTCTTTGACCCGCAACTCGAACGCCAAAGGGTGCCTGCGTGAGGATTACAGGTCGCGAATTGTACTTGTTCTTGTTTATGCTTTCCGGCCAGCAATCGGGGATAAGGGGAAACTGCCATGGACAGTAAGGCCGCCGTCGCATTTGCCGCGGGTGAACCGCTGAAGGTCGAAACGGTGCAGCTCGAGGGGCCCAGGGCCGGTGAGGTGCTTGTGGAGATCAAAGCTACGGGGATCTGTCACACCGATGCGTTTACCCTCTCCGGCGCGGATCCGGAAGGTCTGTTTCCTGCGATCATGGGTCATGAAGGGGCCGGAGTTGTGGTGGAGGTCGGCGAAGGGGTGACGTCTCTCGCCGTCGGCGATCATGTGATCCCCCTCTACATTCCCGAGTGCCGGACCTGTAAAGCCTGTACCTCCGGTAAAACCAACCTCTGCATTGCCATTCGCGATACGCAGGGCCAGGGTGTGATGCCCGACGGCTCTAGCCGCTTTTCCCTCAACGGGGAGCCGATCTTTCACTACATGGGCACGTCCACCTTTTCGAACTACACGGTGGTCCCGGAGATCGCCCTGGCGAAGATCCGCGAGGACGCGCCTTTCGATAAGGTCTGCTATATCGGCTGCGGCGTAACCACAGGCGTTGGCGCCGTGATCAACACGGCCAAGGTGGAGCCCGGTGCGAATGTGGCGGTTTTTGGCCTCGGCGGCATTGGTCTGAACGTCATTCAGGGCGCGCGTCTTGTGGGTGCCAACAAAATCATTGGCGTTGATCTCAACGAGGACAAAGTTCCGCTCGCTAAGGAGTTCGGGATGACCGATTTCGTCAATCCGAAAGACGGCGATCCCGTAGCAGCGATTCTCGACCTCACGGACGGCGGCGCCGACTATTCCTTTGAGTGCATCGGCAACGTCAACACCATGCGCCAGGCGCTGGAATGCTGCCATCGCGGCTGGGGTGAGAGCACCATTATTGGTGTGGCCGGTGCCGGTGAAGAGATCAGCACGCGTCCCTTCCAGCTGGTGACCGGTCGAGTCTGGCGCGGCACGGCATTCGGCGGCGCGAAGAGCCGGACGCAGGTGCCGCAGATTGTCGACTGGTACATGGACGGCAAGATCAACATCGACGATCTCATTACTCACACCATGCCCCTCGAGGAAATCAATACGGCCTTCGATCTCATGCACGAAGGTAAGAGCATCCGCTCCGTCGTGATTTACTGAGTTGTCCTCATGACGATCGGCTCCAGCGAATGGCTCGGGCAGGTTCAGGAAGCGATTCTCGAGCCAGAGCTGCCCATCTGCGATCCACATCACCATCTCTGGGACAGCGCGCAGAGCCGCTATCTGCTCGACGAGCTGCTCGCGGATACAGGTTCCGGACACAAGGTGGTCAGCACCGTCTTCGTTGAGTGCTCGAGCATGTATCGCGCCGGCGGCCCGGAGGCGCTGAAGCCCGTCGGCGAGACCGAGTTCGTGAACGGCATTGCGGCCATGAGCGCAAGCGGCGGCTACGGTGACACCCGAGCCTGCCTTGGCATAGTCAGCTACGCAGATCTCAATCTTGGGGCTGCGGTGGGCGAGGTGCTCGATGCGCACATGGCGGTAGGTCCCCGCTTCAAGGGCATTCGCCACGCGGCGGGCTGGGATGCGAGTCCCGAGGTGCGCAACTCTCATACGCATCCCTTCGAACACATGCTGCAGGACAACACCTTCCGTGAAGGTTTCGCCGAACTCGGCCGTCGCGGTTTGTCCTTCGACGCCTGGCTCTATCACCACCAGATTCCCGAGCTCACGGACCTGGCCCGGGCGCATCCAGAGACAACCATCGTCTTTGATCATTTCGGGGGGCCTTTGGGTATCGGGCCTTATGCAGGCAACCGCGAAGCCATTTTCGAGACCTGGAAAGCGGACGTGGCGGAACTTGCCCGCTGCGAGAACGTGGTTGCGAAGCTTGGCGGTCTGGTGATGCCTATTAATGGCTTCGGCTTCCATAAGCGGGAGCTGCCTGCGAGCTCCGATGAGATTGTCGCCGCCGCCGGCGACTACTATCGCCATGCCTTGGACGTTTTCGGGCCGTCGCGCTGCATGTTTGAGTCGAACTTCCCGGTGGATAAGCAGAGCTGCTCCTACGCTGTGCTCTGGAACGCCTTTAAGAAACTCGCCGCCGGTTTTTCCGCCGCAGAAAAGGCCGATCTCTTCCACGATACGGCGGCCCGGGTCTACCGACTCAGCTGACGGTGCCGGAGTCTGCACCCCGATCACGAGCGCCCGGCGGCCCCGGTGTGTTCTGGCGCGCCTTCAGTGGATTAGTCGCGCAACCGCGGGTCAGTCGCCTGGCCATGAATCTTGCAACCCGCCTGGATCGGCCGCTTATGAAGGTGTCTCGCGGCCGGCTCCGACTGTCTTTCGTAATCCCCTGTCTGCTGCTCTGCTGCCGCGGTGCAAAAACGGCCATGCTGCGGGAGGTGCCTCTGCTTTATGTGCCCGATGGAGACGACGTGCTGCTCGTCGGATCGGGCGGTGGGGCCGAGCGCGCCCCGGCCTGGTGTGCAAATCTCGATGTCCATCCTACGGTGGAGGTGTTGCGCAAGGGTCGTCGGGAAACCCGCGTTGCCGAGCGCCTCAGCGGTGACGCAAGGGCCCACGCCTGGCGCCTGGCGGTGCGGGAATATCCCGGCTACGACCGCTACGCCGACCGGGTGGAGCGGGAAATCCCCGTTTATCGTCTGAGGCGGCCAGCTATTCCCGATGCCTGAGGGTCCGATAATCCGCATTGCAATGGCGACGCGAGCCATGCCACGGTAACGCGCCTCAGCGCCAGCGGGAGAGTAAGACATCAGCACGGGAAAAGAGACAGCAGCAGACGGCAGTTCTGTGTCAGCCGGCACGTCGGGCGGAATCGGCCGGGCTCGCATGGCCCTTTACGGGCTCGTTAATCTGCCGACGTCGATCGTTGGCCTGCCGATTGCTCTCTATATTCCGGCTTTCTATTCCCAGAATCTGGGTCTGTCGCTCGCCATGGTCGGTACGCTCATTGCGCTGTCGCGACTGACAGACGTCGTCACGGATCCGGCCATCGGTATTGCCTCTGATCGCTGGCACACGCGTTTCGGTCGTCGGAAACCCTGGATGGTGATCGGCATGCCGCTCATGGCGCTGTCGTTGTGGATGCTTTTTGTGCCGCACAGCGGCCTCGCAACGACCGTTTGGCACGCCATGGGCGGGGAAGCGATCAGCAACCTCTATCTCTTTGTCTGGATCAGCCTGTTGTACTTGAGCTTCACGCTGCTGGATCTGCCCTACAAAGCCTGGGGCGCCGAGCTGTCGCCGGATTACGATGAGCGCTCGAAGGTCACCGGCTGGCGTGAGGCCTTCGGTTACGGCGGCACGCTCATGGCGCTCCTGATTCCTCTGATCATGTCTCTGGTATTTGAGATGCCGGGGGCGGACAACGCGCTCCTTGGCGTGGCCGTTGTGGTAGCGGTCACGCTGCCGCTCTTTACGATTCCGGCGCTGATCTGGGTGCGGGAAGTACCGAAGCGGGCAACACCGGCAGCGCCGGTGAGCTGGCGCCGGGGCTTAAAGATCGTCTGGGCTAACGGTCCTTATAGACGCCTTGTTATCTGCTTCCTGTTTCTTGTGGCCGGTGTCAGCATGACGGCGTCTTTATCTTTCTTCTTCGTGGCCTCGGTCATGGAAGAAACCTTCGACCGCTACGCGATCTTCATTCTCGCTTACTACGTTTCCAGCAGCGCAGCCATTCCGGCGTGGTTTGCGATCTCCCGGCGCCTCGGTAAACACCGGACCGTGGTCCTCGGCATCGCCTGGCTGTCGCTCTGGAGCGCCTTGATCCCGCTCCTGGGTCCAGGCCACTACTGGCTCTTTTTCGCGATCATGATGCTGAAAGGGTCCGCCGTCGGGGCCCTTGTGTTCCTGCCGGCGTCCATGGCCGCCGACGTCGTCGATCTCGATACGCTGCGCACGGGCGAGCAGCGCACGGGGCTCTACTTCTCGCTCTGGGGTATGGTTAACAAGGCCGCGGTTGCCCTCGGCGTGTTTCTCGCGACCAACGGGGTTGCCTGGTTTGGCTTCGACCCGACAAGCGATGAGAACACGGCAACGGCAAAGCTAGTGCTGGCGCTTATGTACAGTGTGATTCCTGCGGCGCTGGCCTGCGTTGCTCTGCCGCTCTTGTGGAAGTACCCGCTGACCCGGGAGCGTCAGGCGCGAATGCGCGCGCACATCGAAAAACGCGACCAGCGCCGGGAAGCTCAGGTGGCGGCACCGCCTGCCGTCTGAGGGCTTCAACCCGGTTGTGGTGCCTCATCGGCGATCTGCGGCTGCATGCGCTCTACCTGCCAGAGCTTCGAGGTCAACAGTAGAAACACCATGACGCAGGCCATGCAGATCGCAGGCACCAGCACGGCGTTGCG
>JBCDDI010000159.1:0-7213 GCA_039180365.1 Pseudomonadota bacterium | reverse complement strand
TATTTCACGGCGCTGCCAGCCCTGGTGACCCTCGCGGCGAGCTCCGAGGAACCGGGTTGATTTGTGCCGATCAGTGGTTATGATCCCGCCCCTAGCGACTTAGAAGGTCTAAGGACCGAGAACCAACATGACAGGCAGTCCTCTCCAGTTAACGCGAGCCAGCGCACCGGGTCTCCCGGCGGCTGACCGTGGCTTCTGGTCGGGCTACTACTTTTTTAGCAAGTAGGATTGCCTTCCTGACAAGAAGGCAGAGGAGCTGCCTTCGATCGGTCAGGATAAGAAACCCCGTCAGGCAGCGCCCCCAAAGGCAACGCCAGCGGGGTTTTTTCTTGCCCGGCGAAAAATCGCGGGCAAAACGGAGATGAGGCAATGACACAGCTCGAAAATCTGAATATCCAATCGCAGGAAGTGTTGATCACTCCCGATCACCTGAAAGCGTCACTGCCGGTACCTCCGGCGGTGGAAACTGAGGTGAGCGCAGCACGGACCGCCATCGGCCGTATTCTGAACCGTGAGGATCCTCGGCTTCTGATTGTGGTTGGTCCCTGTTCGATCCATGACGTGGACGCAGCGAAGGACTATGCCGAGCGCCTCGCCGTTCTGGCCCGGGAACTCGACGACAGCCTGCTCATCGTGATGCGCGCCTATTTCGAGAAACCGCGGACCACCGTCGGCTGGAAGGGACTCATCAACGACCCGCATCTGAACGACACTTTCGAGATTGCCGAGGGACTCGCGATCGCCCGCCAACTGCTGCTGGATGTCGCTGCCATGGGGCTGCCGCTGTCGACGGAAGCACTCGATCCGATCACGCCTCAATACCTGCAGGATCTCATCAGCTGGTCTGCCATTGGCGCGCGCACCACAGAATCGCAGACACACCGGGAAATGGCGTCGGGCTTGAGCTCCGCTGTGGGTTTCAAGAACGGCACGGACGGCGGCCTCGAAGTGGCCTTGAACGCCTTGAAATCCGTTGCCTCGCCGCACAGTTTTCTCGGTATCAGCCCATCGGGTCAGGTTGCCGTGATGCAGACCCGCGGCAACGGCAACGCTCACATCGTCCTGCGCGGCGGCAGCAACGGGCCGAACTACGACGAGGTGAGCATCGCCCGCTGCGAGGCGGAACTTGAGGGGGCCGGCCTGCGACCAAACATCATGGTGGACTGCAGTCACGCCAACTCGAGCAAAGACCACAACCGGCAGCCCCTCGTCGCCGAGGAGATCGCCCGGCAGATCCGCGAAGGGAACCGGTCGATCATGGGACTGATGATCGAATCAAACATCGACGCAGGCAATCAGGCCTTAAACGCAGACCGTTCGCAGCTCCGCTACGGGGTGTCTGTAACCGATGCCTGCATTGATTGGGCAACGACGGAGGGTCTGCTGCGAGAGCTGGCGGGTCTGGGCCCGGTACTTAAAGCCCGGCAGGTACCTCTGGCGGAAAGCGCCTGAGCTCAGCGGTAGTAGGCGTTTTCCTGGACGCTGTGGTCCGTGGCGTCGCGGATGGCGGTCAGCTCCGGCACCTGATCGAGCAGTGAGCGTTCGACGCTGTTCTTCAGCGTGATGTCCACTGCTGCGCAACCCTGGCAGCCACCGCCGAACTGCAACACGGCAACACTCTCCTCGACAATTTCGAGGAGCGTAACCATGCCGCCGTGCGCGGCCAGTCCCGGGTTGATCTCGTTGTAGAGCACGTAGTTGATGCGATCTTCGAGCGGTGCATCTTCGCCGACCTTGGGCACCCGGGCATTGGGCGCCTTGATGGTGAGCTGTCCGCCCATCTGGTCTTCCTGGTAGTCGACAACGGCCTCTTCAAGGTAAGGCACGCTGCGCCCTTCGAACCAGGCCGTAAAGCCCTCGTAGGCAACCGGGAGATCCCCCTCCTGCTCTTCGCCGGGCCGACAGTAGGCGATGCAGGTCTCGGCCTGCGGGGTACCTGGCTGCGCAACAAACACGCGAATACCCGTATTGTCGTCATCCTGCTTGGCTAGCAGCTCAGACAGGTAGCTCTGGGCGCTGGAAGATATCTCGATCATCGGCTGGGGAGTCTTATACCCTAGTAATTCGGTCGGGAATTTACTCGATGCACCCTTTCTGAGCAAGTGCGAGCGAGTTGTAGCCCGCTTTTTACCGACACCGTCCTACAGGATCGCCGTGAGAGGCCGCCATCAGAGGATCTGAGTGCCCGGTCCGTGGCCCTTAAATCATGAACTGAACTCATGATCAGGCTCCGTTACTTCAATTGCGTTCATGATTGTGAGCCCTAGACTGCTCCCCATGCTGACACCCCTGGCAGGTTGATCTATGTCTAAACTGGAGCGCATTCAGGCCGCCCTCGACGAGCGGATTCTCATCCTCGATGGGGCCTATGGCAGCCTCATGCAGTCGCTCGGACTGAAGGAAGCCGACTTCCGTGGCGAACGTTTCGCCGATCACGACCGACCCGTGCAGGGTAACCACGACATGCTCTGCCTGACGGCACCCGAGGTGGTGGCGGACGCGCACCGGCGCTACCTCAAGGCCGGTGCCGACATCATCAAAACCAACTCATTCACCGCCACGGCGATCGCCCAGGCCGACTATGCCCTCGAAGACTACGTCGTTGAAATGAACGAGGCGGCGGCTCGCATTGCCCGGGCTACCGCGGACGAGTTCGAAACCGAGGACCAACCGCGCTACGTGGCCGGCGTTATCGGACCAACGAATCGCACCGCCAGCCTATCACCGGACGTAAACGATCCCGGCTTCAGGAACGTCACCTTCCTTGGCCTGGCGGAAGACTACGGTCAGGCCGCAGAAGCCCTGCTTGCGGGCGGCGCCGATCTCCTGCTCCTCGAAACCATCTTCGATACGCTGAATGCGAAAGCGGCTATCTACGCCATCCTCCAACTCGAGGCCAAGCTCGGCAAACGCATTCCCCTGATGATCTCCGGCACCATCACCGACGCCAGCGGCCGGACCCTATCCGGGCAGACCTGCGAAGCTTTCTGGCTATCTATCGCCCATGCCCGACCGCTCTCCGTCGGCCTCAACTGTGCCCTCGGCGCAGAGCAGCTGCGCCCCTATGTAGATGAGCTATCGCGCATCGCAGATGTCCGGGTCAGCGCCCACCCCAATGCCGGACTCCCGAACGAGTTCGGCGGTTATGACGAGACCCCCGAGGCCATGGCCCTGAGCATGGGTGAGTGGGCCGACAGCGGTCTCGTCAATATCGTCGGTGGCTGCTGCGGGACAACACCGGAACACATCGCCGCCGTCCGCGAGCGAGTGTCTGCCGTCCAGCCACGAACGGTCCCGGAGCTGAAACCCGCACTGCGCCTGGCGGGCCTGGAGCCCTTTGAGGCCGGAGACGATGCGCTATTTATCAACGTTGGCGAGCGGACCAACGTCACCGGCTCCGCCCGCTTCGCGAGACTGATCCGGGAAGGTGATTTCGATACGGCCCTTAAGGTGGCCCGGCAACAGGTGGCCAACGGCGCCCAGATCATCGACATCAACATGGACGAAGGCATGCTCGATTCAGAAGGCGCCATGGTGACCTTCCTGAATCTCCTTGCCGCCGAACCCGACATTGCGCGGGTTCCCATCATGCTCGACTCGAGCAAGTGGGAGATCCTCGAAGCCGGTCTGCGCTGCACGCAGGGTAAGTCCGTCGTGAACTCCATCAGCCTCAAGGAAGGTGAATCGGCCTTTCTCGAAAGCGCCGCTGTTGCCCGCCGCTATGGTGCGGCCGTCGTTGTTATGGCCTTCGATGAGGACGGCCAGGCGGATACCTTCGAGCGGAAAACGGAAATCTGCGAACGGTCCTATCGACTCCTCGTGGACAAACTCGACTTCCCGCCGCAGGACATCATTTTCGATCCGAACATTTTCGCCATCGGCACCGGCATCGAGGAACACCGAAACTATGCGGTGGACTTCATTGAGGCCTGCCGCTGGATTCGTGACAACCTACCCCACGCATCGATCTCCGGCGGGGTTTCTAATGTTTCCTTCTCGTTCCGCGGCAACAACGGAATCCGTGAGGCGATCCATACGGTATTTCTCTACCACGCTATCCGCGCCGGCCTGTCTATGGGCATCGTCAACGCCGGACAGCTCGGCATCCTGGAAGATCTGCCGGAAGACATCCGGGAGCGGGTTGAGGACCTGGTTCTGAACCGGCGCGAGGATGCAACGGAACGGCTGCTGGCCGTTGCCGAATCCTATGCCGGTCAGGGTGGCAAAGCCCTTGCGGAGGATCTCAGCTGGCGGGAAGGGGACGTGCAGTCGCGCTTAAGTCATGCCCTTGTCCACGGCATCACCGACTACATCATCGAAGACACGGAGGTTGCGCGCCTCGAGGCCAAACGCCCGATCGAAGTGATCGAAGGTCCGCTCATGGATGGGATGAACGTGGTCGGCGATCTCTTCGGGGCCGGAAAAATGTTCCTGCCGCAGGTGGTCAAGAGCGCTCGGGTCATGAAACAGGCCGTGGGCCACCTTGTGCCCTTCATCGAAGACGAAAAAGGTGAAGGCGCTCAGAGCAAGGGTAAAATTGTTATGGCCACGGTGAAGGGCGACGTCCACGACATCGGCAAAAACATCGTCGGCGTGGTGCTCCAGTGCAACAACTACGACGTGGTCGATCTTGGCGTCATGGTGCCCATGGAAACCATCCTAGAGACGGCGGAGAAGGAAAACGCCGATCTCATCGGTCTGTCCGGGCTCATCACCCCGTCCCTCGATGAAATGGTTGTTGTCGCCAGTGAAATGCAGCGCCGGGGACTCTCCACGCCGCTCCTGATCGGCGGCGCAACGACCTCGAAGGCCCACACGGCGGTAAAGATCGAGCCGGCTTACGAGAATGGCGCCACAATTTACGTGCCCGATGCCTCGCGCAGCGTGCGGGTCGCGACAAGCCTGATCTCGGACGAGTTGAAAGCGGACTTCGTGCAGGAGACGCGCACGGAATACGAACAGATCCGCAGCCGGACCAGTGCCCGTGCCGATAAGCGCGTCGTCCTGCCTCTGGAAGAAGCTCGGGCGCGAGCCCAGGAGATCGATTGGACCGACTACGTGCCGCCGGCGCCGAGCTCACCAGGCATCACGGAGCTTCGCGATCTTCCCCTGGAAACACTGGTGCCCTATATCGACTGGACACCGTTTTTTATGACCTGGGAGCTGGCCGGTAAATACCCGAAGATCCTCAACGACGAGGTGGTTGGGGAAAGCGCCCGCAGCCTCTTCGCCGATGCGAAGGCCATGCTCGCAGACCTGATCAGCGACGGTCGCATGAAAGCGCACGGCGTCGTCGGTCTGTGGCCGGCCAATCGTGTGCCCGGTACAGAGGACGTCATGCTCTGGCGCGACGAGGATCGTGCCGAAGAAATCGCGCGGCTCCACTTCCTGCGCCAACAGGCGGACAAACCGGATGGAAAACCGAACTTCAGCCTCGCTGACTACGTCGCACCGGCGCCGCTCGCCGATTATCTTGGTGGCTTCGCGGTAACCGCCGGTGCCGGCATTGATGACGTGCTTGCCGACCACGAGAACGATGACTACGCGAGCATCATGATCAAGGCCCTCGCAGATCGACTCGCCGAAGCGTTCGCCGAATATCTGCACCGGCAGGTGCGCACAAAGCTCTGGGGCTTCGCTGCCGGCGAAAATCTCGACAACGAGGCATTGATAAGCGAGCAGTATCGCGGCATACGGCCTGCGCCCGGCTACCCGGCGTGCCCGGAACACAGCGAGAAAGAAACGCTCTTCAGACTCCTCGATGCGCCGGATCGAACCGGTATATCCCTGACGGAACACTTCGCCATGCTGCCCGCGGCGAGCGTATCCGGCTGGTACTTCTCCCACCCGGAGAGCCGCTACTTTGGTATCGGCAAGTTGGGTCTGGATCAGGTTGCGGACTACGCTCTGCGCAAGGGAATCGGCGCGTCGGCCGCAGAGAAACTATTGCGGCCTAATCTGAATCTCTAGGTCGGGCTGGCTAGAAGGTCCAGCCGCTGATGAAGTGCACGGCGAACAGCGTCGCAGCGACGAAGATCACCAGAATGGCCTTTACGTCCGCGCTTCTATCCTCCGGCCGTTCACGGTCGATGCGTGACAGGCTGACGTCGACGGTTTCGCTGCTGCTTTCGGTGGCAGAGTCGCTCATGAGTGTCCCGGTTCCAAGGCGTTAAAACGGCGCGCAGTCTACCTAAGCACCTGATTCAGCACAAGAATTGACGGCCATGAGAGGGCTTCCGGAGGCGGCCCTGAGCCAGATGCTGCGCACCGGCTGGCACTTCAGCCAGCAACTGGTCAGCGCGCTGCTGCGGCTTCTATCAATAGATCAAAGGGTTACTTAGCCTCTGTTGGCGGCGATGTTACCGTCCCGCCTCCGTCCAACTGGACAATCTGACGTAGACCATTCCTGTGTATCGCTACGACACCTTCGATCAGCAGTTCGTTAATGAACGGGTCGCCCACTACCGGGCCCAGACCAAGCGCTATCTGGCCGGGGAACTCGCCGAAGAGGAGTTCCTCCAGCTGCGGCTGCGTAATGGTCTCTACGTGCAGCGCCTCGCGCCCATGCTCCGGGTTGCGGTGCCCTACGGCACCCTGAACGCAACCCAGCTGCGAAAGCTCGCGCACATCGCCCGGCACTTCGATCGCGGCTACGGCCACCTCTCCACCCGGCAGAACATGCAGTTCAACTGGCCGCTCCTGGAGGAAGTGCCTGACATCCTTGAGGCGCTGGCAGAAGTGGAAATGCATGCCATTCAAACCAGCGGCAACTGCATCCGTAATGTGACAACGGACGAGTTTGCCGGTGTTGCCGCCGATGAGTGGATTGATCCAAGGCCCTATGCGGAGCTGATTCGCCAATGGTCCACGTCCCACCCGGAGTTCGACTGGCTGCCGCGCAAATTCAAGATTGCGATCACCGGAGCCCGGCAGGATCGTGCGGCCACCGCGGTGCACGACATTGGCTTGAAGGTCTACAAGGAAGGCGACGAACCGCGCTTCGACGTGATGGTGGGTGGAGGCCTCGGCCGCACCCCGGTCATCGGCGCCGTGATTCGCGAAGGCCTGCCCCTCAAGCACCTGCTCACCTACCTCGAAGCCATCATGCGGGTCTACAACCGCTACGGTCGACGGGACAATAAGTATAAGGCGCGCATTAAGATCCTCGTCCGTGCCATGACCGCTGATGGCTTCCGGGAGAAGGTCGACGCGG
>JBCDDI010000158.1:0-7222 GCA_039180365.1 Pseudomonadota bacterium | reverse complement strand
TGTAGCGTCCCGCGATCTCTGGTGGCACCGCTAGCGTCATGTTTTCCAGCTGGCGCATCCAGGGCATGCAGTATTGAGGGGTGATTGCGAGGCGGGTTGTCTGCGACCGATTGGCACCGCCGCGGTGCAGGAGGTTGCCAACGAAGATGACGGCTGAGCCGGCGCTCATGATGACTGGCTCGATCTCGTCCGGCTTCGGCATCTTTCCCTCTGGCCAGTGGTGGCTGCCGGGGACTACCTCGGTTGCTCCGTTGTCGGTAGTGAAGTCGTCGAAGGCCCAGATGGTGCTGATGCCAAAGGGTTGGCGTGGTCGAGGGACCGGAGGGCCGCCGCCGGGGGCATCGTCGATGTGGAAGTTCTGCGCCGTCTCGCCGGGATGAACGTTGATGGCGAGCGCCGAGGAGAGCAGATAGTTGTTCGGAAGCAGCTGATCGACGAGGCCGAGAATCCGCGGGTGCTCGATGATGTTGGCTACCGTCGGCGCCTTGGCCAGCAACGCATAGACCCGCTCGCTCGAGAACCCCTCGAAGTCGTTGCGGCCCATGTGTCTGCGCTGGAGATAGGGGTCCAGCTCTTCGCGGATCTTCGCCACCGTCGGCGCGTCGATGAGATCGGGCAGGATGGCGTAGCCTTGCGTTTGCAGCGCCTCCAGGATTGTCTGGTCGGCGATTTCCACGGCCTTGGCCTCCCTGGCGCCGGTTGTCACGCGGCGACTCTATTCATCTGTTTCACTTCAGGCAGTACCTGCTCGACCAGTTTTTCTGTCTGAGCCATGACCTCCCTGCCGTTTGCGGCGATCGGGCGGAGGACGAACTTATGTACGCCGACAGCCCGGAAATCGTCGAGGAGCGCCATGATTTCATCGACGCCACCGACTGCTCGAAGTCGGGAAGGATCCTTCCCGAGGAGCTTGCTGAGCGCTTCGTCGTTCTTCCGGCAGATGGGCTCGTCCGGGCTGCCGAAACGGAAGGCAAAGCCGGCGCCGTAGTGATCTTCGTCGATATCACGCTCGTAGCGGGGCAGGGCTTCCTTGATGGCGGCGATCACCGGGCCAACTTCCTCCGGTGACTCGAGTCCGGCCTGCCAGCCTGTGCCCCAGCGGGCTGTGCGTTCGATGGCCGCCTTGGCGGAACCGCCGATCCACAGGGGCATGGGTGCCTGCAGGGGTTTTGGAGCGATGGTGGCTTCTTCCAGCTGATAGTACTCGCCGGAGAAGGAGACGGAGGGTTCCGTCCAGAGCCTGCTGATGATTTCGAGGCCCTCGTCCATGCGTTTGCCGCGGCCCTTCGTGGGCGTGCCGGTGGCGGTGTAGTCCCGGGAGCGGGCGCTGCCGATGCCGAAGGCTGGCAGCAGTCGGCCGCCGGAAAGCACGTCGATGGTGGCGCAGCTTTTGGCCATGAGCACCGGGTCCCTCAAGCCGAGACTGGCGACGTTCATGCCGAACTTCAGGTGCCTGGTGCGACCGGCCAGAGCCGCCATCACCGACATGCATTCGAGAAACGGGTCGGCGCCGATGATGCGGTCGCTCTGCCAGATGGAATTCACCCGAGCGTCATCGCAAAGATCCACCCAGGCCCAGAAGTCCTCTGGACCTTCGAAGGGAAAGTTGCCAAGGCCAAGTCCGGCACCGATGGTCATAGAGCGTCCTTCGTTCAGGGGTGCTCGGCAGTATACCCCTGGGTCAGACGATCGTATTGATCCCGAATCCGGTCGCCGAGCATGTTCAGGCTCCAGACCGTTGCGCCGAGAAAGAGCGCGGGGAAGACCAGGGTCCAGGGTGCGGCTTCCATGGTGCGGGCGCCATCGGCAATGAGCACGCCCCAGCTGGTTGCCGGTTCCTGAATGCCGAGCCCGAGGAAGCTGAGGAAACTTTCCGCGAGGATGACCGCCGGGATGGTGAGCGTTGCGTAAACGAGGGCCGGTCCCGCGACGTTGGGCAATACGTGATGCAGGAGAATGTGCCCCCGACCGGCGCCGAGGGTGCGGGCAACCTGGATATAGGACTGCTCCCGGATCACGAGGGTCTGGCCTCGGACGATGCGGGCGATGTCGAGCCAGAAAACGGCGCCGAGGGCGACGAACAGCAGTATGGGTTCACGGCCGAAGACGACCATGAGCAGAATAACGATGAGGATGAACGGCACGGCATAAAGCGTGTCGATGGCCCGCATCATGACTTCGTCCGTGCGACCGCCCTTGAGCCCTGCAAAGGCGCCATAGGGCACACCGATCAGCAGGCTGACAAGGGTTGCCACGGTCGCAACGCTGAGACTGACTTCGGCGCCAAGCATGATGCGGGCAAAGAGGTCGCGGCCGATGAGATCCGTACCGAACCAGTGCTTTGCGTCTGGCGCCGTCTCCAGGGCGTCCCAATCGATGTGCTCCGGATCCCATGCCGAAAGGCTGGTGCCGAAGAGGGCGCCAGCCAGCACGAGCAGCAGCCAGCCGCTGCAGATCCGCCCCAGCACCGAACCGGTTGCTGCCTGCCAGAGCAACCGCGTCATGAGGCGCCGAGTCGCACCCGCGGATCCAGCCTTGCGTAGCAGAGATCGACGAGCAGATTGAAGCTCAGGATAAAAGCGGCATAGACCACAACCACGCCCATGACGAGCGTGTAATCCCGGTTCAGGGCGCCCTGGATGAAATAGCGGCCGATACCCGGCAGCTCGAAGACCTGCTCGATGACCACGGAGCCGGTGAGCAGGCCGGCAGCGGCGGGGCCCAGGAATGTCACCACGGGCAGGAGAGCCTGTGGCAGTACGTGCCGACGGAGCAGCCGGCCCCGGCGAAGCCCTTTCGCCAGCGCCGTCATCACGAAGGGTGCGCGCAGGGTTTCAGCGACGCTGCCGCGGGTCAGCCGCGCTATGGCAGCCATGAAGGGCAATGCCAGGGTAATAGTTGGCAGCACCAGATGGGTGGCACCGCCAAGCCCGCCGGCCGGGAGCCAGCGCAACCAGACCGCAAACACGAGGACCGCGAGCGGTGCCAGGACAATCGCCGGTACCGCAAGGCCGAGGTTGGTGAAGCCCATGATGAGACTGTCGCTCAGGGAGCCCGGTCGCAGCGCGGCGCGAGTGCCGAGGGTGACACCTCCCAGCAGCGCAAGCCCGAGCGCCATGATCCCGATGGTCAGGCTCACAGGCAGTCCGGCGCTGATCAGTTCGCCCACGGTAAAGTCTTTCTGCTTGAAGGAGGGGCCCAGATCGCCGGACGCCAGCATGGCCAGGTAGTCGAGGTACTGGAGCGGCAGCGGTTGATCGAGGCTATAGGCGGCGAGCAAATTCGCCTCGACTTCTGGCGGCAGGCGCCGCTCGCCGTCAAACGGGCCCCCCGGAGCCAGCCGGGCGAGGAAAAATACGAGCGTAATGATGAGCCAGAAGGTGATGAGGCTCGCCAGTGCGCGGGTGAGCAGATAGCGCTGCAAGATTAATACTTCCGACGGCGCCAGCTACCAGGACAGGTAGCGCACCGGGTGGACGTCGCGATGGTTCTCGTGCCAGCCCTTCAGTGCGGGGTTCACCAGGCGCTTCACGGCGACGGACCAGAGCGGGACCACCGGATATTCGGCCATAACGAGCGTTTCTGCCTGCCGCATCAGGGCGTAGCGATCGCTGATCGCTGGCAGCCGCCGCGCTTCTGCCATAAGCGCATCGTACTCGGCGTTGCTGAAGCGGCCGTAGTTCACATTGCCGGCGTCGGAAACCAGGAGATCCAGATAGTGGGCTGGATTGTTTTCTCCGATCCAGCCGGCCTGAGCCACGTCGAAATCGCCCTCACGCAGATCGCTGAAGTGGACCTTCAATTCTGTGTGGTGCAGACGAGTCTGCACGCCGATAGCGCGCCAGAAGCTCGCGATGGCGACGTTGGTGCGCTTGCCATCGCCTTCGTCGTAGTAGCGCAGCGTGATTTCCAGCGGGTTGTCCGGGCCGTAGCCCGCCTCTGCCAGCAGTGCCCGGGCCTGCGTTCGACGGTCTTCCATTGGTGCCGCGAGATGCCGGGCTGTGGCGCCTTCATAGTCGCTGACCAGCTTCGGAACGAAGCTTGCCGCCGGGAAGTTGCCCGTTCGCTGGACTTTGTCCGTCAGGACGTCCGGCTGGACCACCAGCGCCAGGGCTTTGCGCAGGCGAACGTCGTCGAAGGGTGGGCGTTCCGTGTTGAAGACCAGATAGATCATCGACAGCAGCGGCGCCACGCGCAGGTCTTCGGCGAACTTTTCCTGAACGCTACTGAGTTCGTTGGCCGGGAAGCCGCCAATCACGTCCACCTCACCGGCACGGTAGCGGTTGTAGGCATTCTGCTCGTTAGCCAGCGGCAGATAGTGCACGTGCTCAATGGCGACTGGTTCATGGAAGTGCGTATTCGCCTTGAGCACGACCGCTGCCTGCGGACGCCAGTCTTCCAGTACGTAGGCACCGTTGCTGACCCAGTGCTCAGGTTTCACCCAGCTATCGCCAACGGTCTCGATAATGTGCGCGGGTACTGGAAAACCCGTGGGGTAGAGCAGGCGTTCCGGCAGGTGTGGATAAGGCTGCTCCAGTTCGAGGATCAGCTTTGTCGGAGACTCCGCGCGCACCCCGAGGTCCGTTGCAGGCCGCTCGCCGGCGTTCACCGCCCTCGCGTTTTTCAGTGGATAGAGAAAGTAGGCGAGGCTCGCCGCCGTGGCCGGGTCCATGAGCCGCCGGAACCCATAGACAAAGTCCTCCGCAGCAAGTGGCCGTCCGTCGGACCAGCGCAGGTCCGGTCTGAGCGTGAAGGTCCAGAGGAGACCGTCAGCAGAAACCGACCAGCCGCTGGCCGCACCTGGAATGATGTTGCCCTCGGCGTCCATGGCAGTGAGGCCGAGAAACAGGTCGGTAAGCAGAGTCTCTTCGAGGCGCAGATTGTAGCGATGGGGATCGAGGGTCTGTGGCTCTCCGCCATTGCCGATGCGGAGCGATGTCTTTTCGCGGCCGTTTTCGGCGGCCACGACACCGCTCAGGCTGAGTGCCGCAACCAGAAGCATCGTCAATGCTGTAAGCGCGCGCGCCTTCAGGCCCGTTAAGCTCACCCGGGATGACCCGAAGGGAAGGTTGATCGCGTGGCAAGTGAACATGCGCGCACCTTACTGGAAGGGTATCCATGGCGCCATTTGCCGCCGGTGAGGCCGCTTCTGCATACTGCCGCGCCATGACTGCCCGTCCGCAACACCTGGTGGCCGATATCGGCGCCACCCATGCCCGCTTTGCCCTGGCAGAGGTCACTAACGTCGGCGCCCCGGTTGTGCTCGCCACGGCCGACTACAGCAGCGCGGGGCAACTGATTGAAGCCGCGCGGCAGGCGCTGGGTCAGCCGGAGCTCGCAGCCGCCTGCTTCGCCGTTGCGGGGCCCGTCCTCGACGGACAGGTGGAAGTCACCAACGGCGGTCTTCGCTTCGAGGCGGCGGCGCTGTCGCAGCAGTTCGGGGTACCGGTCACCCTGGTTAACGACTTCTATGCACTGGCGGCCGCGATCCCTTATCTCAAGCACATGGAAGCTATTGGTGGCGATCCTGAACGACGCCAGCGCCGCGCCGTCTGCGCCGTGCTCGGACCCGGCAGCGGCTTAGGCATGAGTCTGCTGATTCCCGAGGGCGCTGGCGGTTGGCGGGTCCTTGCCTCAGAAGGAGGGCACGCGGACCTGGCGCCGGGCAATCCCCTTGAGCAGGAACTGCTGACCACGCTGCAGATGAAGCTCGGCGCCGTGTGCTGGGAGACGGTGCTTTCCGGTCCCGGACTGGTGCACCTCTACGAGGCCGTCGCGACCCTCTGGGGAATGCCCCCGGACGCACTGAGCCCTCAGGAGATCAGTGCCCGGGGCGTTGATGCGGAGGACCCGGTCTGTCATCAGACGCTGGAGATGTTTTTTGCGCTGCTTGGGGCTGCCGCCGGGAATCTGGCACTGACGGTCTGTGCTGAAGGAGGCGTCTACGTCGGTGGCGGTATCGTCCCGCAGCTTGCCGAGTTTGCGAAAGGGAGCCCGCTGCGTCGGCGCTTTGATGAACGGGCAGAACTGGCGCACCTGGTTGCGGACGTTCCTCTGTTCCTGGTTTTGGACGAGAATCCCGGGCTCATCGGCGCTGCTGCCTGCTTAGCGCAATCGGCCCCCTGACAGCCCGGGTCGCCAGGGCCCTGGGACAATACAAGCTACGCGAGTCGGAGACAGAATGGCGGACGAACTCAGCTACACGATCCACGGCGAATCCATGCAGTTTGTCGACATTGCGCTCGACCCGGAAGAAACGGTTATCGCCGAAGCCGGCATGATGATGTATCTCACTGAGGGCGTGGATTTCGCTACCAAGTTCGGCGACGGCTCGGACAAAGGCGTTATGGGAAAGCTCTGGGGTGCGGCGAAGCGGGTGGTTGGTAACGAATCGCTGTTTCTCACGCACTTCACCAACGAGGGAAAAAGCGAGGCGCACGTGGCCTTCGCCGGCCCCTATCCGGGGCAGATTGTGCCGGTGGATCTGGGCGCGCTCGAAGGCGCGCTGCTCTGTCAGCAGGATGCCTTCCTCTGCGCGGCACGGGGGACTTCTGTTTCCGTTGCGTTCACGAAACGACTCGGCGCCGGTTTCTTTGGCGGCGAAGGTTTCATTCTCCAGGAACTGTCCGGGGATGGTCTTGCGTTCGTGCACGCCGGCGGGACCATCGTCGAGCATCGGCTGGAAGGGCAGAAGGTGCGTGTGGACACGGGGTGCCTGGTCGCCTTTGAATCCGGCATCGACTACGACATACAGCTGGCCGGCGGCTTGAAGTCTATGGTCTTCGGCGGCGAGGGCCTGTTCCTCACAACCCTGCAAGGCCATGGCCGGGTCTGGCTGCAGTCGCTGCCTTTTTCGCGTCTCGCGGATCGCGTTCTCGCCAACGCTGTGCACCTGAAGCGCGACGGTGAAGACTGAGGGCTGCCTCAGTCCTCGAAGGCGTCGATCGCGTCGCGCACGAAGCGGTCGTGGTTCCAGCGGAAACCTAAAGGATCGACGCCGGTGCGTATCACCACCATATCTTCCGCCGGAATCACGGTTGCGTGCTGGCCTTTGTTACCCGATGTCGTGAAGGTGCCGCGCGGCAGGCCCTCAACGCCGTCCAGCAGCCAGAACTGCGCACCGTAACCGTTGACTCCGCGTTCGGGTGGCCGGGTCGGGGCAGGCGTGCGCGAAAACTCCACCCAGCCTTCCGGCAGAATGCGCTCGCCCTGCCAGACTCCG
>JBCDDI010000157.1:0-7228 GCA_039180365.1 Pseudomonadota bacterium | reverse complement strand
CCAGGCGCGGTGCAAGCGTTGTCGTTAACGATCTCGGTGGCACCGTCGATGGTACCGGCTCCGGGGACAGCGCGGATCAGGTGGTGGCGGAGATTGAGGCCCTCGGCGGCAAAGCCATCGCCAATCGGGATTCGGTCGCCGACAAAGCCGGCGCCGAGCGCATTATCCAGGATGCCGTTGATGCCTTTGGGACCGTTCATGTGCTTGTGAACAACGCCGGCATCCTCCGGGACCGAACGCTGAAAAAGATGTCCATGGAAGACTTCGATGTTGTGATGCAGGTGCACATGAACGGCAGCGCCTACGTCACGAAGGCGGCCTGGGAGGTCATGTACGAACAGCGCTACGGGCGCATCGTGCTGACCAGTTCCGGCTCTGGCATCTATGGCAATTTCGGTCAGTCCAACTATGGGGCCGCGAAGATGGCCATGCTGGGTTTCATGAATGTTCTTGTGCTGGAAGGTCGCAATCGGAACATCCGGGTGAACTGCCTGGCGCCTGGTGCGGCGACCCGCATGATCGCCAGCATCCCTGGCCGGGACATTGACCCGGATAACCCGGACCCGAAATCTCACCCGAAGCTGGTCAGCCCGGCGGTACTGTTCATGTGTCAGGAGGATGCGCCGACGGGGGTGGTGATAAACGCGTCCGGCGGCAACTTCAGCCGCGCTCAGGTATTTGTAAACGAAGGCGTCAGGCTTGGCGTTGATGCGAGCTACGAAGAACTGGCTGCCGTTGGCGAGACACTGCTCGATATGGCGGGGGCCGCTCCCAGGGAACGCTGAGGGACGGCACAGGTCTGATGGCTATGGCTGAGGAGCCCGCCACAGTGCGGCTGAGAGGCTGTTCACAGATCAGGTGAGTTCTGAGGTTGTTTACCTATCCATCGGAATTCAAAGGTATATCTGGAGGTCATCCCGCCTATAATGGTGGTCGGCCCGTTCCAGATACGGACGTATGGAGTCTAGAGCCAGTCTGCTGTTTGTGGTGCTTGCATCACTTGCCGCCGGGTATCTGCTCAGCAGCCCGGGGCAGAATGAACAAGCCCTCCTTGCCGAGCCGGCCTATGCCGATCTCGTAGCAACCCATCAGCAGGACGGTGACAAGCTGGCCAACGCTGCCCTGCTGAACGGCGGGGAGGTGCCCGTCGAGACGCCGCCGCCTGTGCCGTTGCCCCTTCCGGTTATCACCCCCGTTGTCAGTTTTGCGCTCCTCGTCGAACCGGAACCGTTGCCGAAACCTCTGCTTATGGCTCAGCGGCCACCGGATTCGATGCTGCTGCCCCTTGACCAAGCCGCCTTAACGGAACCACCTCCCGATCTCGACTATGTGGCAACGCTTGTGGAAGCTGATGCCGGGGTGGAAGAGGGGTTTGACGATCTCGAACCGGGTACGCTCACCCGACTGACCTGGCGTTCCGGTGAGTCCCTTTACGGCTCTGCGATTCCGACACCGGTGCTGGTTGCAGAAGGCGCGGTACCTGGACCTGCGCTGTGTCTCACTGGCGCGGTACATGGGGATGAGCTGAACGGCATCGAGATCGTCCGGCGCGTCATGTACTCGCTTAATCCTGAGAAGCTCACGGGGCGCGTGATCGGTGTGCCCATCGTTAATCTGCAGGGCTTCGAACGCCATTCCCGTTATCTGCCGGACCGGCGCGACCTGAACCGCTTTTTTCCGGGGAATCCCCGGGGCAGCTCCGCGTCGCGGATTGCCTACAGTTTTTTCGAGCAGGTTGTCCGTCGCTGTGATGCGCTCGTAGACCTGCACACGGGCTCTTTCCATCGAACAAACCTGCCGCAGCTCCGGGCCAACCTGCTCGATGAGTCGGTGTTAACGCTGACGGAAGGCTTTGGCGGCCTCGTGATTCTGCACAGCACCGGCGGTACCGGCACGCTGCGGGCGGCAGCGGTTGATGCGGGCATCCCGGCGGTAACCCTTGAGGCAGGGGAGCCGCTGCGGGTGGACGACAAGGCTGTCGACCACTCGGTGCGCTCCCTCTTTACGCTCCTGGACGACCTTGGCATGTACGATCGTCGCAGCCTCTGGGGGAATCCGGAGCCCACCTACTACGGCTCCATGTGGGTTCGCGCTGACAAAGGCGGCATGCTCCTCGGGCGGGTGAAGCTCGGTAAACGAGTTCGCGAAGGCGACGTGCTGGGCACCGTTACCGATCCGATCACCAACGTTAAGCAGGAGATCCTGGCACCAGCGGCCGGCCGTGTGATTGGTATGGCGCTGAATCAGTTTGTTATGCCGGGTTATGCGGCTTTCCATCTGGGCGTTGAGGCGCCACCGATGGAGGAGTTGCCTGAAGCCCCGAGCGCCGAGGAAGTTGATCATTCCGTGGCGGTTTCCAACACCAACTTCGACGAGCGCGACGACTCCGACGAGTGACAATTCGAACACTGTCTCTGCTGCTGTTTCTTCTGCTCGCTGCCTGCGGGGCCAACACGGAAGCGCCTGGCACAGCGCCGACTGCTTTGGAACCTGCGGTTGGCAGTGAACAAGCGGCAACAGTGCAATCACCAGAAGCGGCCTTCGAAGCTGACACCGGCGTTTATCGATGCCCCGGGCAGGATGGGGATGAAGCGATCTCTGTTGTCACCCGCACGGTCCCTGATGGTCTCGGAGTGTTTCTGCCGCCGACGCTTGCAGCGGAGTCCTACCAGGTTCTGACGGAACAGCAGCCCGGGGTTTACAGGAATGAAACGCTGAGCGTCAGCGGTGGCGGCGACGAAATCACTTTGCAAAGCGACGCAAGCGCCTGGGGACCCTGTCGCCGCGATCATCGGGCATCAATCTGGGAACACGCGAAACTGAACGGCGTTAACTTTCGTGCCACCGGCAATGAACCTGGCTGGGTTCTTGAGATCCGCCACCGCGATTCCATTGATCTCCGCTATGACTATGGTGCCGGTAGGCTGAAGCTGCCGGTGATCGAGGAGCGCCCGGATGTTGCGGCGCGGGAGACCCGGATTCTGGCCGGGAAGGGAGCCGATCAGGTTGTCGTGCTCCTTCGTGGGGAAACCTGTCAGGACACCATGGCTGACGAGCGCTTTCCAACCCGGGTTGTCATCGAGTTTGATGGCCGACGGCTCGAGGGCTGCGGGCGACCACTGCACTGACGGAAGCAGGCTCCCGGACCGAAGAACCGTTTCCGCTACAGGGAACTAAGGCGACCTCGGGCAACAGCCGCTAGGATGTGCCTATGACCGTCTCATCGACCCTCTCTGCGCCCCCCGATATCTGCGCCCTCAGCGCGGTGGAACAGCTTGCCCTGTTACGCGACCGGCAACTCTCGAGCCGGGAACTGCTGGAAGCCCACCTCAGCTGGATCGACGCGGTTAATCCGGCTGTCAACGCGATCTGCACCCTGGTGCCGGAAGCCGCGCGCGCTCAGGCAGACGCGATTGATCAACGCCTCCGCCGCGGCGATGCGCTCGGTCCACTCGCCGGGCTTCCGGCCGGTATCAAGGATCTCGTTAATACCGCGGGCATTCGTACCACCCATGGTTCACCGCTTTTTGCAGAGCACGTGCCGGAAACCGATGCCCTGCATGTGGCGCGCATGAAATCCGCCGGCGCCATCATCGTTGGCAAAACCAATACACCGGAGTGGGGTGCGGGCAGTCAGACCTTCAACACGCTCTTCGGCGCCACGGCCACACCCTATGACGTGAGCCGAACGGCCGGTGGCAGCAGCGGTGGCGCCGCAGCCGCCCTTGCGGCCCGGATGTTGCCCCTTTGCGAAGGCAGCGACTTTGGGGGCTCGCTCAGGAATCCGGCGGCATTCTGCAATGTCGTGGGACTACGGCCGACTCCGGGTACGGTGCCGGCGCTGGAACGCGCTGACGGCTGGAATGCGCTGCCCGTCCTCGGACCTATGGGGCGCAGCGTGGCGGACCTGGCGCTGCTGCTATCTGTTATTGCAGGCTACGACCGACGCGATCCGCTCTGCCGCTCAACAGATCCGGCGGTCTTCTCCGGCAACCTGGACAGTGCCACTGCCGGCCTGCGCATTGCCTGGAGCGAAGATCTGGGCTTTCTGACCGTTTCGGAATCGGTGCGTGGTGTTTTTCGCGACAGCCGCACTGCCTTCGATGCCCTTGGGGTGGAGCTCCGCGACGAGGTCCCGGATCTCAGTGATGCCGCGGAGATCTTCGGCATTCTCCGAGCCCACGGTTTTGCCAGCGCGTTCGGCCGCTTCTACGCCGAGCAGCGTGACAGACTGAAAGACACCGTGCAGTGGAACACGGAGCAGGGACTGAAGCTGACGCGGGCTGATCTCGCCCGAGCGGCCAGCGGCCATCTCACAGTGTACCGGCGTATGCTCGACTTCTTCGAGAACCACGACTTTCTCGTTCTGCCGACCACCCAGGTGACGCCCTTCGACAAGACCGTTGAATGGGTGCGGGAGATCGAGGGAGTTCCCTTCGAGAACTATCTGCAGTGGATGGACATCTGCTGCGTTATCTCCCTGACCGGTTGCCCCGCCATCTCCATGCCCTGCGGCTTCACAGCGGACGGGCTGCCCGTCGGCCTGCAGATCGTCGGTGCTCCGGGCGAAGATCTGGCCGTGCTCAAGCTCGCGCAAGCTTTCGAAGCGGCAACACAGTTCGGGGCGCGTCTGCCGGACTTTGCGGCGCTCCTGGGCAACGCCGATCAGTGAAGCCGGCCACCGGGGGTGCAAGTTGCACCGGGGCTCAGAGCCTTTCAAACTCGGACGATCAGTGCATTTAAGGGGAACACCATGGCAACCGCCGAGACCTCGTCTTACGAGACCATTCTTGTCGACCACGTCGACGGCATCGCGGAGATCACACTCAACCGTCCCGAGAAACTCAACGCCTGGACCTACCAGATGGGCGCCGAGCTTTCCCAGGCCGTGGCGGCAGCCAACGCCAATGAAGACATCAATGCCATTGTCTTAACGGGAGCGGGTCGGGGTTTTTGTGCCGGGGCTGACATCGGCGATGTTTTCAAGGCGCAGGCCGATGGCGAAAACGTTCGCGGCGATAATGAGCCCCGCGACTGGGTGGGCGAAGTCCGTTCTGCGAAACCGATGGTGGCTGCGATTAATGGGGCTGCCATCGGCGTTGGCCTCACCCAGGTATTGCCCATGGACTACCTGATCGCGGCGGAAGACGCCAAGCTCTCCGTACGCTTCGTGAAGATGGGGCTTGTGCCGGAACTGGCGAGCTCACACTTCCTGACCTTGCGCATGGGCTTCGGCCACGCCAGTGAGCTCATGCTGTCCGGACGCACCGTGTCGGGCACGGAGGCGCAGGCCCTGGGTCTAGTTGATCGGGTTACCAGCGCCGAAGAACTTTTACCCACAGCCCGGGCTGTGGCCCGGGGCATGGGAGAGAATCCCCAGGCATCCCTGAAAGCCATCAAGTCCCTCATCAACGAGAACGCCAGTGAGACGGACATCAATCAGGTTCAGGCTCGGGAGATGGCGGCACTCAAGGTGGCGTATAGCTCACCGGAGCACAAGGAGGCCATTGCTGCCTTCATGGAGAAGCGGGAACCGGATTTTAAAGCCGCCCGCCAGGGGCACTGATCATGGCCTTCACTGAGCTGAGCTATGACGAGCAGGATCACGTTGGGGTGATCACCCTGCGCCGTCCGGAAGCCATGAATTCGCTCACCTATCAGCTCTACATGGAGCTGGAAGACGCCGTGCGCGAGTCCAAGGCTCGGGCGCTTGTGATCACCGGGGAAGGTCGAGCCTTCTGCGCCGGCGACGATGTGAAGCAGATCCTTGGCGGCACCGGCCGGCCACCGGAGGAATCCATCGAACGGGGTCGGAAAACGGGCGGACTGACGCCAGCCGCCGACGCGCTGCTCTACACGGACATTCCCGTCATCGCTGCGGTGAACGGTCCGGCCGTAGGTTGGGGCATGGAACTGGCGACCATGGCCGACATCCGCATAGCGAGCAGCAGGGCAAAGTTCGGCGAGCTTTTTGTGGTCCGCGGACTCTGCTGCGATGCCCCGGGTCTGGGTCGGCTGGCGCAGATTGTCGGCCGGGCCAACGCGGCGGAACTGCTTTTCACGGGCGAAGTGATTGATGCATCGCGGGCACAGGCCCTGGGCCTGGTCTCCGAAGTGGTCGAGCCTCAGGAGCTGATGGAGCGGGCCCTGGCCAAGGCGGGTCAGATTGCGGCCAATCCGCCGCTGGCCGTGCGGGCTCTGAAGGCCGGTTTGCGCCGCACGCTGGATCCTGACTGGCGGGATGTCGGCGCCTGGGCCATCGAGCAGATTCAGGCCCTGCGGCAGACGGATGATTCCAAGGAAAGCGTGCAGGCGTTCCTCGAGAAGCGTACGCCGAGCTTTCGCGGCAGCTGATTACACCGCGGCAGCCCCTTATGCCGCGGCAGCTTCCGATGCCGCGGCCGCTTCTATTGAAGTCGCTTCAGCGCCTTCACTTCTTTCTTCAGCGCCTTGATGGTGGCCTTCAGCTCGGCGAGTTCCTCGGCTGAGCGGCCATCGTCACCGGCCCGTTCCCGGGCAGCGCTGTAGGCGGCCGTGAGACGGCGGCCGCTGTCGCGTTCTTCGGCGATATAGCGGCCGAGGAGGGCGCCGGTTTCCGGGTCAATGGTCACATCCTCGAAAAGGCGCCCGAAGGGATCGCGCCCATCGCCATTGCCGTTGCCGCCGGTCACTCGTTCGATCTTCTCCAGGTCGCTTGCCTCGGAGCTCACGCAGCTGAGGAGTGCGTCGAAGTCGCCGAAGACGTCATAAGCATCCGCCTCGGAGACGGCGTAGCCGAGTTCGCAGAGGCGTTTCGTGAAGGCCCAGGCATGCTCTCCCTCGCGGATGGCGACGAAACGCAGCACCTCGGCGAGGTTGTCGTCGGGCGTTGCATCGGCCCAGGCTGAAAGGAACTGTTCGCCCTTCTTTTCATTGACGGCGATGGTGTTCAGCAGCGGTAGGTAGCTCGGCTTGCCCATGGTCTCTCCCATCTCGGTCTGATCAGCCGATAGGATACACTGCCTGACCCGCGGGGCATCCTGTGCTGCTGCGGAGGGCGGACACTTGAGGCGGTCAAAGAGAGGGAGAGCAGGGGATGAGCGCAGAGGACGACTATCTGTTCGCCGGATTGAAGGTGCTGGATGTTGGCACCTGGATCGCCGGGCCCGTGGCCGGCACGATGCTCGCCGACTTCGGCGCCGAAGTGATCAAGGTTGAAATGCCCGGCGTGGGTGATGCCTACCGCATG
>JBCDDI010000156.1:0-7228 GCA_039180365.1 Pseudomonadota bacterium | reverse complement strand
CTTCGACCTGGCGGAGCGCAGCCATGTGCGCCGCTGGATTGCAGAAGTCGAAGGATCGCTCGCCATCAGCGCCTGAAGCTGAGACCGATCAGCGGGCCCTCAATCCACGTTCTACCGCAATCCGATCAGGGACCCGCGGCTTCCCCCCGACCCCGGAGCCGTTCCGCAATCCCATTCAGCGTATCCGCAAGCTCTGCTGTCCGGCGCGCATCGATGCCGGCTGATTCAGCCTTCCGAGCGCCTTCTGCGGCGCCATCCAGGCGCCGGGCAAGTCCTCGGTCCCGGCTGCCCGTGGCGAGCTTTGTGCCGGCTTCGTCGAGGAGCGTGCGCACCTCGGTCATGGTGTCTGCATCAAGACCGCTACTGCGCTCGAGCTGATCCAGGAAGGCGAAGGCCACCATGGGATCAGCCGGCCAGGTGACCGGCAACTGCTGCTGCGGATTGAAGACACGTCCCTGATCGGCGAGGGCTGCCGCAGCAATTTCCGCCTCCGAGAGGAATTCGCTTGGCGTCAGCGCCAGCACATCGATGCCGCGGACGATTTCCGTGCCGTAGATGAGGCCGTTGTACCAGTAGGTAGACCAGTAGCCCGCCACGACCAGATCTTCTTCATGAATTGGACCTCGATCGAAGTAGGCAATCTCAAAGGGATTCGATGAGTCGGTGAAATCCATGATCGAGATGCCGCCCTGGTACCAGGCCTGCACGAGGATGTCGCGGCCCGGCACCGGCACGATGGAGCCGTTGTGCGCCACGCAGTTCTCCGACTCCACCTGCGGCGCCGGCATCTTGTAGTGGCTGCGGAACTCGAGTTTGCCGTCGACGATGTCGTAGATGGCATTGGCCCCCCAGTCGAGGGGATCGTAAGCGCGGCAGCGGGGCCGGCTGCCGCCGCCCCACTCGTCGGTGAACACAACTTTAGTGCCGTCGTTGTTAAAGGTGGCCGAGTGCCAGTAGGCAAAGCCCGTGTCCACAACCTCGTCAATGCGCTGCGGCTTCATGGGGTCGGAAATGTCGAAGACGATGCCGTTCCCAGAACAGGCACCGGCGTCAATCTCTGCGCTTGGAAACACCGTGATGTCGTGGCATTGATCGGTCACATAGGTTTCCTGGGTCTCATCACCATGGTCACCCCCGCGCCAGAGCCCGGCGAGAGCGCCGGTCTCCGGATCTGCGAACACCGCCGGGCTGTCGATAATTCGGGCGCTGCCGGGATCGTCGACGGGAATTGCGATGACGTCGATGCGGAACAGGGCCGTCCGATCATCGCCGGGTGACTCGTCATAACAGCCGGCCAGTTCCTCTTCTTTTCGAATGCTCGAAGTACCGGAGTTGTAGACGACAATCACGCCATCGGGCTCCGGCCCGGACACCACGGAGTGCGTGTGCGAGCCGCGGCAGGTCTGCACAGCACCCACCTGAACCGGCCGGGTCAGATCGCTGATGTCGAAGATGCGCAGACCGCGGAAACGCTCGGTGCTCACATCTTCGCTCACACCCTCAAGACCACAGTCGAGGCGGCCGCGAGTTTGTTCAACGGACATGATGTGCAGATCGCCGACGATGGACACGTCACCCTGCCCACCGGGGCAGACAATGGAGGCCATGAGCTGGGGCACTCCGTCTTCACCGAGTTCGTAGACGTTAAAGCCGTGATAGCTGCCCGCCACCATGACGTTGTCGCGGAAAGCGATATCGGTGTTCGAGAAAGACAGCAGCGGGTAACGCTCATCCCCTCCACCGCCCGCCTCTTCGGATTCTTCCTCTGAATCTCCTTCTTCAGCGTTAGCAGCGGCGTCGGATTCCACGGCTTCAGCATCTTTCCTGAGCCGGCTGATCGGGAGATCGGCAGGATTCGCCGGATCGTAAAACCCCTCGGGTCTACGCAGTTCGGCGACAAGCTCCATGTTCCAAAGCGCAACGCCGGCATCCTCAAAGCCGGCCGCAAGTCCTGCGCGAGGATCATCGGAAAGGCTGACGAGGAGCGCATTCATGCGCTCGATCTCGGCGGTCTGGTCGTTGCTGACATCATTGGTGAACTCAAAAAGCGTTGGGTCGTAGGCAGAGCCCGGCTGCTCAAGGAGATCCTCAACCATGGTCACAGCACCTTCGTGGTGGCGGATCATGAGCTGAAGAAACAGCCGGTCGAAGTCCGTGCCACTGGCCGCAGCAAGCTCGGCCATCTGTTCCGGCGAGGCCATACCCGCCATCTGATGACTCATGTGCATACCCTGGTGAGCCGTCGGATCCGGTACAGGCTCATCGCGGTCCTTGAGCCACTGCTGCATGAAGGCAATCTCATCATCCTGGCTGGCGTCGATCCGCCCGGCGACATCGATGAGCTCCTGGCGATTGGTTCGATCCGCGACCAGATCCGCCATTTCGATAGCCTGGTGATGGTGCGGAATCATGTCCTGCATGAAGCGCACGTCGGCAGCTGAATAGCCGGTATCTGCGATCTCGACGGCCTGGTCAGCGGAGAGCTCGCGCGGCGGCTCCCCGGGTGCGCCAGGCTGCACGATGGGGGGCGCTGCCTGCACCAGAGAGACGGTGAAGCTGAGCGAGAGCCCGAGGAGTGACGCGGCGACGCCTCGGTGAGCGGCCTTTCTTTTATGCAACCGCCTGCTATCAAACCGCCTGCTGTTTAACCGCCCGCTCACCGACCGGAGGCTTTGATCGAGAACTCTGGTGAGGTTGTTAAGTAGAGCGTCCTGAGGCACTTCCAGGCTCCAACAGCTTAAGAACCCCTCAAGATAGTGCGAAACCGGGTGGCCGTAATCACCGCCGCGATTCAGAGGCCGTTTTTTCCTCGATCGGATCCAGCGGGCTGCTCGCTTCCGCCAGCACCTCCACCGGCGCCTCAATGGGGGCCCGATAGAAAGCAATAGCGAGCGCTGCCAACGCATAGAGCACAAAGAGACTCTGAAAAGCCAGCGTGTAAGAGCCGGTGGTGTCGAAGATCCACCCCGCGAAAGGCACGCCGAGAATCTGGATCGGAAACATGGCCGGGCGCATGAGGCCGAGCACCGCGCCGAACCGCTCCGAGCCGAAAGTTTTGCCGACCACGTTGCCCTGCATGGGGACAACGCCGCCAACGCCATAGCCGAAGAGCGCCGCACCGAGGGCAAACCAGGCCAGAGCTTCGGACTGGAACATGATCATCTGCCCGGTGAATTGCACCACGATGATCAGGAGCATGATGCGCCGGACCGGCAGTTTGTCACCAAGCCAGCCGAAGCTGAGTTTACCGGCCACACCGAGACCCGCGCAGAGCGACATGACCAGCGAGGCGAGTGACAGGTCGTGCCCCATGTCGGTTAGTCGCGGCACCATGTGCGTCAGGGTTGTGCTCATGCAGCAGAACATCAGGGAAAAGGTCAGCACGATGACCCAGAAGTTACGGCTCCGACTCACATCGCGCATGGACAGGCGCGGTCGCGCGGGGCCGCCTGCTCCTGCACTGCCATCGCTCAGCTTCAAGGCCCCATCAGGCCGGAGGCCCACGTCTTCTGGCCGGGAGATAACAAGCCGCAGCACCAGAGGCACCACAACAAAAAAGGTGAACAGTCCGTAAACGAGGAAGCCGTTACGCCAACCATAGAGCCCGATGATCTCCGCAGAGACGTAGGGCATGATCACACCGGAAAGACTCACCCCGGTGGCCGCAATACCGAGGGCGGTGCCGCGCTTCCGCTCGAACCAGTTGGCGACAAGCTTGCTCGTAGCCAAATTACCCATACTGCTCGCGCCGAAGCCGATAAAAAGCCCGAGCACCAGGTAAAACTGCATCTGCGTTTGTACCTGACTCAAGCCCAGAAAGCCGAGCGCCATGGCCGTTGCCCCAACCCCGATGACGCGACGCAGGGGGTAGCGGTCGAGGGCCCGGCCAACGAGCGGAGCGGCGATGGCGCCAACGGCATTGGTTACCGTCAGCCCAAGCGCGACCCCCAGCCTGGAATCACCGAACTCGGCGGCGATGGCTTTGAAGAACACGCCATAGGAATAAAAGAAGAAGCCAACGGCGACAAAGTCGACAAAAAAGGCGACGCCGACCATGCGCCATCCGAGAAAGCGCTTACGGCCGGTGCCGGGATCCCCAGCGCCGACTGCATCGCCTGCCTCTGATGCTGCTTCCTTCAGGCCTGGCGCCACCAGGCGACCCCTTGCGCATCCTCCTCCACGGTCAGCATGCGCCGACCAAGAGCGCAGTGGAGGTGGGCGATGGCTTCGCCGGTGGCCGGGAAGAAGCTGTAATCGTTGATGGCGCTTTTAAAGAGCGCAGGAAAGGTATCAACGGCCCGTTTTGGGTCCTCGCAGAGGTCGTAGAGCTTCTCGAGGGCCACCTCGTGCCAGTCGATGAGAGCCGTGAGCCGCTCGTGGAGCCCTTCATAGAGAAACTCATGGGCAGGCAGCACAAGCAGATTCGGCGGCAGCACCTCCCGGAAGCGGTCGCAGGATGTGATCCATTCACGCAGCGGATCCGCATGGGGCTCGGAGGGCTGGACGCTGACGTTCGGCGTAATTCTCGGCAGCAGCTGATCACCACCAATGATGAGCTTGAGCTCAGGGCAGTAAAGGCAGACGTGCTCCGGCGCATGGCCATGGCCGATCACCGCGCGCCATTCGCGGCCGTCTATTTCGATGTACTGACCGTCGCTGATGCGCTGATACCCGGCAGGAAGCGGGGCGATGCTGGCGCCAAATTGACCGAAGCGCTGCCGGTAGCGGTCGAGGCGATCTTCCGTGAAGCCCGCCCGACGATAGAAACGGATTGCGTCCTCGGGTACGTCCGCAGGCCGGTCCGCGGCCATGACCTTACACATATAAAAGTCGCTGCGACTCATCCACAGCGGACAATCCCAGCGTTCCGTGAGCCAGCCGGCGAGGCCGGTATGGTCCGTGTGCAGGTGGGTGCAGATCACGCGCGTCACGGGACGCCCGTCCAGGTAGCGGGCAAAAACCGTTTCCCAGTGGGCTTTGACCGCCTCGTCGAAGATGCCCGTATCAACGATGGTCCAGCCGGGACCGTCGCGCAGCAGCCAGACGTTGATGTGGTTCAAACGCCCATGCATCGGCATGCGGACCCACCAGACGCCGTCGGCGACCTCGGTGGCAGCACCTGGTTCAGGGGCCTGATCTTCGAAGCGATAGGTGAGGGACTCGTAGCCCCGTCTTGAAACGGCGTCCACGGATTCTCCCTGTGGCGTCGGCTACGGACCGGCAATTATAACGCCAAGCGGCGCCGTTTACTCGGGCTCACCGGGGCTCTATGTTGGCAGTGGGAGATTCAAGGGGAGACCGCGGCGGCCATGACCCTCACGCCGGCTCAGAAACACAGGCTTTTTCATGACGGCTATCTGATCCTGAAGAACGCCGTCAGCCAGTCCCTGGTGGATGCGGCGCGGGCGCGGATTAAAGCGGCCGAGAAAGGCGAAAACCTTACTGGCGAGGTCGCGCTCACGGACCTGGTCAACCGCTCAGAGGTGACGCCAATCCTGAACGACGTCATGGGGGCTTTCGATCCGCCGAGCCGGGTTCAGGTCGGCGTGATCAAGCGCAGCGAACCCGGCGATTTCTACACCGCCCTCTGCTATCGCGATCGCGACATGCCCTACTACGGTCACGGTATGCACGCCGAAGGCCTGTTTACGGCACCCACACCCCAGGAGCCGCTCTCAGGCGACCCTGCTGATGTCTACCGGCAGATGATCGCCTCGGGCCCTAAGGGGGATATCGGCCGCTCCGCAGAGGTGATCGGCTCGAACACGGATCCGCTTTTTCAGGACCCGGCCATGACCCTGGCCGTCGGCAGCTTCACCACCTTCTGCATCGTGCCGTTAAACGATCAGATGGCGGACGGCGTCGGTCAGACTTCGCTCATTCCCGGCGGTCACCATGTCCTCGAACAGTTTTACCGCTGGCAGCTGGAACAGAGCGGCAGGATCGGCCCGGAAGGGCCGGGCTGGCCCCGCTTCGACTACAGCGCGCCGAACGGCGCCGGCCACGTCTATCTGCCAGACGCCGTGCAGGAAAAACTCATCGCCCTGGACGATACGCCACCGGCCTGCACGCCCGACGGTCGACCCTGGCCACGGCCCACGCCGATCAGAATGGAGCCGGGGGATGCTGCTATTACCCTCTTCCAGATGCCGCACACGGCCACCCGGAATGAGGCGGGCACGGAGTCACGAAAGAACATGATCTTCCGTATCCGCAACAAAGCCCGGCAGCCTGGGGTTCGAGTGACGGGCATCAGTGACCACCCGGACCGGGGGCAGATGGGCGAATGGCTCGAGTTTGAGGAGGGCAACAACCCCTGGGCCCGATCCAAACAGGCGCTGACAAACATGTGGGACGAGTGGGAAGGCATGCGGGCCGTGGTCGCCGAAGAGGAAGCCCCGGTCTACGACTTCAGCCAGGTGAGCCTCGACGATTGCAGCGGACGCTGAGGGAAGGACCATGAACGAATATCAGGGCTTCGCCTACAACGCGCTGGTGGTCGGGTCTGGTGCCGGTGGCGCCATGGCCGCGCACCGGCTGGTCAGCGCTGGGCATCGGGTGCTGCTCCTTGAAGCCGGGCGTGCCTACGATCCGGTCACGGAGACCCCGATGTTCCAGACCGCCGCCGAGGCCCCGCTCCGTGGTGTGGGTACGCCAGACAAACCTTTCGGGTTCTACGACGCCACCGTGGACGGGGGCTGGCAGGTTCCCGGTGAACCCTACAGCACTGCTGAGGGGTCCGAGTTTCTCTGGTGGCGGGCTCGCATGCTCGGCGGTCGAACCAACCATTGGGGACGCTTCTCACTCCGTTTCAGTCCGCACGACTTCAAGGCGGCAAGCCGCGACGGCTTTGGCGTTGACTGGCCCATGGACTACGAAGATCTCGCACCCTGGTATGACGAGACGGAAGCGCTGGTGGGCGTGTCCGGCAATAACCCGGGCCTTGATGATCTGCCCGATTCGGCCCCCGGCGTTCTGCAGCCAGCGCCCACGCCGCGAGTTCCGGAGCTGTTGCTGGCTGCTGCGGCCAGGCGCCTTGGTATCCCAACGGCACCCATGCGCCGGGCTGTGCTCACCCGGCCGCTGGATGAACGCCAGGCCTGCTTCTACGCCACTGCCTGTGGTCGCGGCTGCAGCATCGGCGCCGCCTTCCAGACCACCACCTCGCTCCTGCCCATGGCCGAGGCCACCGGGCGACTGAAAATAGTCACCGATGCCATGGTCAAAT
>JBCDDI010000155.1:0-7271 GCA_039180365.1 Pseudomonadota bacterium | reverse complement strand
GCCGACCACGAAGTGGTGACCGGCCCAACCGTGATCGGTGCCATCTCCATTAACCGCCAGGGTGCGCCCGAAGTCGGACGCGGTAAACAGGGTAACGCATTGATCCAGCCCTGCACCCTGGCAGACGGCATAGAAGGCGCTGATCCCGGCATCCAGTCTAGCCTGCAGCTCCGGGAGAGCGGCCGGTTGATCCGAGTGGGTGTCATAGCCACCCATGGTGACGACGAAGAGCTGGCGCCTGGCACCCAGCGTCGAGCGAGCCTGCATAACTTCGAAAACGCTTCGCAGCTGCAGGCCGAAGGGGTCAGTGGGAAAGCCTGCCACCGTGCCCGCCGACGCCACGGCAGTCTTGAAGCGGCCGTTGGCCTCGACCGACGCTCTGAGCAGCTGATCGAGGTCCTGTTCCAACAAGCCTTCGTGGGCTGACGAAGACGCTCTGAAGAACTCGACCAGCTCTGGCGGCAAGCCTGCGACGGATACCGTGTCTGCACCGAGATAAGGGACATCCTCGATGGGCCGACTCTCGACACCGGCTTGCAGAAGCGTTGGTTCCAGAGCCGTGCCACCCACCAGGTGGTAAGGCGATGTTTCGGCGCCGGTGATCAGGAGCTCTCCCGCAGACATGGTGACCGCCGAGAAGATGTTCGGCGAGGCCACACCCGCCTGCAGCAGGGCATCGTGTATCTGCCCTGCCCAGCCAAACTGCGCACCCTCCGTGCCTCCGGACATCCAGGTCGACTGCTGATCGTTGTGAGAAAAGAGCCGAGCCGGAAGCGCCGCCGCACCAGAGGCAAACTGAGTACTATCTACGCTCTGCACCAGGGGCCCGACGTTGCCGACGACGGCGGCGTTACCCTGTTGATAGAGCGCATGAAGCCCCGGCATCTCCGGAGGCAGCGCAAACCGACGGGATCCAAAGCGAGCGGGCGTCGTCAGGGGAAGGAGATTCGCCGTCGTCCTAGGCACAGGATAGCGGCCTAGCAAGGGCCCGCGAATCTGCGCCCAGCGACTGTGGCTCGCCGCATCATAGGGAATCACGGTGTCGTAGTTGTCCAGGCCGCCAAAGAGAAACACGCAGACAAGGGCGCGATAGTCTTCTCCTGAGGCGGCAAGAGACTCCGTCGCCGCAAGCGTGGTAACGGGAATGCAGAGGTTCCTTGCAGCCGCAGCGGCCAGGGCCGTACCGGAGACGTTCAGAAATTGGCGTCGACGCATGGGGTTCTCCTAGCGCTGTACGAGATAGTCGGGAGACGTCATCACCAGCAGCACAGCCAGCTGGCTTCGTAGCAGAGCACCCTCTGTCGCTGCTACGAGCTCCGAGATCGCGCGCCGGCTGTCGGCAGTCATAACGCCACCGGTAAGCAGCACATCCAGGTGAGCCACCAGTGCGTCAGGATCTGCAGCTAGCGCTTGCTCCCGGGCGTAACTTGAACGGAACTGATCAACCACGTCTTCCGCTGCGAGGGGGATGCCGAACTCCTGATAGGTTTCTCGCAATGCGTCCACATCGATGGATGCCTGCTGCCCGAATACAAAATAGGTCATGAAGTTTATGTAGCCGGGCACAGTGGTTGCGTTGGTGATCTGGAGCTCCGGCGCAACCAATCCCGCGGCGCCGGATAGCGAACCGGGTGCCCGATAACCGGGGCGGAAGAAGTTGAAGACGCTCGGCGAGCGATACGGATGCTGCCCCAGGGCCGTGGCGGACGACGTGTCCCAGAGTTTGAGCACGTAACGCGCATCCAGGCCCGCGGCATCAAAGGCACGCGCCCACTGGGTGAAGCGGAGTACCGGTTCCCGTAGCTTGCCGCCGCGGAGCGGGTCGAGGGTTGACGCCTCGAGGTCGAACAGCACCGCCGCAAGAGTCGCCGTCAGGTCGCCCCGGCGTGCCACTCCAACCAGCTCGCCGTTCGGCAGGGTAAATTGCCCTCGGTCGAAAGCGGCCGCTACGCGAGTAACGTAGTCGCCGCTGGGATTGCTTGTGACCAGGCGCTGGATCAGCTGCCTGCCAACAAACGGACCGACGTTCGGATGGGCAAACACAACGTCGAGGGCCTGATCGATAGACGCCCGGGCCTCCGTTCCCGGCGGAATCACCGCACCGAGGAAGCGCTTCTCGCGCTGAGAGTGGTCTTCCCCGAAGATCCACAGCGGCACGCTGTAGGCTGCGCCGACGGAGCGTTCCAGCTCGGCCTCGTTCAAATTCAGTCCAGTGAACACACGCGCCAGGCCTTCGATGTCCGCATTGCCGTAGCTTTCGATCGGCCGACCAGAGCCATCGAGACGTTCGCTGCCATCGGGGTTGAGCTCAACCACACCGATGCTGAACAGCTGCAACAGTTCGCGCGCGTAGTTCTCATCCGGCTTACGTCCGGTGGCCGCGTCACCGGGGAGATTGCCAAGATAGGTGAGGTAGTAAGCCATGGCCGGTGAGTAGGTCACCGCCTCCATGAGATCCCGGTAGTTGCCAAAGGCGCCGCGAATGAGGATGTCCTGAAACGTCGACACGGCCTCCGGATGCTCGCTCAGCTCATCGCCAACGCCGTTGGACACCACGAAGATCTGCGACAGAGCAAACGCCATGCGCTGCCGGAGCTGATCGGGCCCGGCAATGGCGTTTCGCCAGAACGCGGCGGTGGTGGCGGCAAAGAGGTAGTCGTTGGGTTCCGGCACCGAGTCGACAACGTTCTGCACGGAAGGCATCAGGTAGCTCGCTGGCTCCAGAAGCTCCTGGATGAACCAGTCCGTCGTGCTGGTGCTGGCGATGGCGCTCACGTCGGCCTGCGTGGCGCCAAAGGTCGATCGGTTCAGGAATCGTACGATCGTCGCGTCATCGGTGGTCAGCGGTGGCAGCGCGCCGCCCGGGGAGCCAGGCGATGGTGGCGTTGGCGCGGCTGGACCGTCCAGGCGCGGCGAGGGTTCTTCAGAACCGCCACCACCGCATCCCTGGGCAGCAGCCACCAACAGCATCACAACGAGGGTAAAAACGTTTTTCGGCATGACCATCGCCTCACTCCAGCTTGAAAGTCGACACACCCATGCGATGTCTTCGACAGGGAAAGTCATGATCCGGAGACTAACGAGCACAGGCGTCAGCGAAGGTCACATTTCGCTGTGCCGAACCATACAAATCTGTATGGGTTAGAGAGGTGGTGCAGAGAAGTGAGCGCTACGCTGGACCGGCCGGAAAATCGCAGTCGAAGACGGCGCCCTGCTGATCCGGCAGCAGCAGCAGGCGCCCGTCATGGAGCTCACACACCGCTTTCGCAATGCTGAGGCCCAGACCGTTGCCAGGGGCCGAGCGGCTGCCGTCGCCTCGATAAAAGCGATCGAAAACGAAAGGCTGATCCTCAGCGGGAATCCCCGGGCCGTCGTCGCCCACCTGCAGCAAACAGCCGCGCGGGCTCGCCTGCAGGCGCACCCAGGTGTTGCCGCCGGGGGTGCCGTATTCGATGCTGTTTTCTAGAAGGTTCGAGAGCATGTGGGTGAGCAGATCCGCATCACCCTGCAGGTTGACGCCGGCAACGATCGACACGTCCAGGCGACGCGCTCGATCACTGAAAACCGGCTCGAAAGACTCGCAGACATCCTGCACCAGAGCGCTCATGTCCACGTGCTGAAACTGCGCGCGCCGGACGCCCGATTCGATCTCTCCGAGTCTCAGGAGGCTCTGGAAAGTCTGGGCGACCGATTCGATCTGAGCCTGAGCGGCATCGAGATGCTGCGCAAGCGCCCGCCGATCGTCGATGTCCTGGCGCATCAGCTGCAGTCGATTCGAGATTCTGGACACAGGCGTTTTCAGGTCGTGGGCCATGCCAATGGACGCCGTTTCGAGCTTGGCGTGGAGTGCCTCAATACGATCCAGCATGGCGTTAGTGGCCTGAGCGAGCCGGTCGAACTCGTCCTGCCGGGCGCTAACGGGCGCCCGCTGACGCAGATTGCTCACTCCGATGCCCCGGAGCGCGCCGCTCAGTTTGTCAAGACGCCGCACGGCGCTCCGGCTGACGACAACAGCGAGCAGCAACGACAACGGCACGCCAACGACCCAGAGCCAGAAGAAGGCCGCATCGCGGCTTTCCATCCAGTGGAAATACTCATCGGAGCGGGCCCGGGCGAAGTTCAGCGTTGCGCCGTCGTCGAGCGACGTGACGACCAGCATGACCTCGATGTCGTCGCCTTCCTCGAAGGGCACTGCCTGCCAGCCTTCGCGCAAGCGTTCGAGCCCCTCAAAACCCATTACACGCTCTCCCGTTTCGTCGGTGAGAAGCGTGACCAGATAACCTTCTTCGAGGCGAAAGAGGGCTTCGTCGAAGTCCATGGCGTCGTCGTCTTCCAAGCCCAGGAATTCAATGAGGGCGTCTTCTCCTTCGAGTTCCCTGACTTCTAGGAGCTCAGCGATCGCGGCATCAAGCTCCTCGCTGCGCTCGGCTTCCACGCGGGCAAGGTTGAACCAGACCACGCTCTGCACGATGGCCATGGCAGCCACCACGAAGCCGAGGGCCGACACCAGGGCAGCGCGAGCCAGTCCGGATCTCAGGACGTCACGCATCGCTCGAGAGCTGGTAGCCGATGCCGCGAATCGTCTGAATCAGCTCACAATCAAAGGGTTTGTCGACCTTCGCGCGCAGCCGGCTGACGTGGGTCTGCACGAGGCTCGTCTTCGGGTCGAAGTGATAGCCCCAAACCTGCTCCAGCAGCATGGTTCGGGTAACCACCTGATCCACGTGCCTCAACAGGAGCTCGAGGATCTCGAACTCCCTGGGCAGGAGATCGATTGGCTGCCCGGCGCGGTGCACTTTGCGTGTCGCGCGATTAAGCACGAGATCGACGGCGCGGAACTCAATGGCCTCCTGCGCGATCGGTCGCCGGCGCATGAGGGCGCGCAACCGCGCATGGAGTTCTGAGAAAGCAAAGGGCTTCACCATGTAGTCGTCGGCGCCCGCATCCAACCCTTCGACGCGCGCTTCAATCCCATCGAGGGCCGTCAGCATAAGGATCGGCGTATCCACCTGACTCGCGCGCAAGAGCCGCACGGCATCAACACCATCCATGCCGGGCAGCATACGATCGAACACGACCACGTCGTAGTTCCCTGCGGACGCCGCCAGCAATCCGTCCTGGCTGGTGATGCACAGGTCGACGTTATGGCCGTGCTCGCGCAGTCCGCGGCAGAGGAACGCTGCTGTGTCCTCGTCATCTTCGATGACCAGTATGTTCATGGGAGTTTCACCGAAGAACACTGTACACCGTGGTGCGCAGATGGGGTGGATGATCACAGAATTGTATGGAACTCGAGACCGCCGCTGCACGGGAATTGTGGGCGAGCACGACCACTCAGGAACCGGATCTACCCGGAGTCCTGATAAGTCCGATCTGCGACAATGGGTATGCAGGCCCACCTATTTCCCTGAAGGCATACGGATTCCATGACAGCAGTAACCGCCCCCGCACAAGAAGAAGCACCCGACCAGATCCACGGCTTCGGCACGCCTCGCTACCGAACCTATGTGCTCTCAGCGCTAACGCTCATCTACGTGTTGAACTTTGTCGATCGCGGCCTGCTCGCCGTGGTTGGTCCCGAACTTGTGCCGGAGTTGGGTCTCTCCGATACCCAGTTCGGTCTGCTTACGGGGTTTGGTTTTGCGCTGCTCTACACCATTGTCGGCATTCCCCTGGCGCGCTATGCAGATAAAGGTCACCGCGTTTGGATCATGACCGTCTGCGTGGCCCTGTGGTCGGTGATGACCATGCTCTGTGGCCTCGCCACGGAAATCACTATCGGCTCGCTCACCATTGGCGCCTTCTGGGTGTTGCTGATGTGTCGCGTCGGAGTGGGGATCGGCGAGGCCGGTTGCACACCACCGGCCAACTCTCTGATCGCCGACTACTTTGCACCACGTGATAGATCCCAGGCGCTGGGTGTCTATTCCATGGGGGTCACGCTCGGCGGGATGTTCGCCAATCTGATCGGTGGCTGGGTAACAGATGCCTTCGACTGGCGTACGGCGTTCATCATCGTCGGCTTGCCAGGCGTCCTAATTGCCCTGATTTTCAAGCTGACGGTCAAAGAGCCGCCTCGCGGCTTCACGGACCCTAAAGGAACAAAGTCAGACGAACCGATTGCGCTCCGCGACGCGATGCGCGAACTGACAACAAAGCCCGCCTTCTGGCTGATGACGGCCGGCGCCACCATAGCCGCCTTCTGCGGCTACGGAATCTCCTCCTTTCAGTCGATTTTCCTGGTTCGCACCCACGACATCACAACCGGTGAAGCAGCCATCTTGATCAACACTCCCGTGGCGCTCTCAGCTGCCATCGGCACCTTTGCTACGGGGTGGCTCGCAACGAGACTCTACAAAACCCATCCCGGCGCCATTGCCTGGGTGCCGGCCGCGGGACTGGCCTTATCGATCCCCTTCTATTTATTCGCCTTCACCACGCAGACGCTGGTTTTTGCCGCCATCGGTCTGATCATCGGCGGCTTCGTGAAGTATGGGTACATCACGGCTCAGTACACCATCGGTCAGGGCGTCGTGAGTATGCGGGTGCGGGCGATGGCAACGGCGGTACTGCTCTTTATCGCAAATCTGATTGGCTACGGCTTTGGTCCGCTGTTCATTGGCTTTACCTCAGACATTTTCTTCGTGAGCGGTGCGGCCGAATTCGGTGTCACCACTGCGGAACTGGCTCGAAACGAGTGCCACCCACGCGTTGTCGGCGAGCTCAGCGAAAATCTGCAGAACGTCTGCAGTGCGGTTTACGCCCAGAGTTTGCAGTCGGCAATGGTCATCATGGCGCTCCTGTACGCCGCGGCATCACTCTTCTTCCTGCTGACCTGGCGTCGGCTGGATAAAGATATGGTGGACAGGAACCCGTAGTTCCCCGTTTTGCTCACTGGAATGCAGTGACGCCCTTAATCAGAGGCTGATAAGCTCAGAGTCAGCCCTTCGGAAAAGTGCTGGGAGAGAGACAGTGAATATCTGGATAAAGATCCTTCTGGGAGTCGCCATCCTCTATGTGGGGCTGGTTGTGGCGTTCGAAACATGGCTTGGCTATAGCCAGCCGCGCGGCGAACAGAATCTGGTTCTGACGATGACGGACGATGATGGCGAAGAGTCAAAACGCGTCCTATCGCTCTTTGAAAGTGAGGGTGAGTTGTACCTCGCTGCCAATCATTGGCCTCGCGCCTGGTTTCGGCAGGTAAAGGAAAATCCTGACATTCACATTGAGTTCGCCGCGCGAGGCCAATGATTGGCAGCGAGGTACAACTC
>JBCDDI010000154.1:0-7284 GCA_039180365.1 Pseudomonadota bacterium | reverse complement strand
TGGTGGACGAATCCCCCACCCGATAGGCGGCCTGCGTCAGATCCGGCGAGATACCAAGCTGCATGAGCATGGGCACGAAGATCGGCGCGATGAGCGCCCACTTCGCCGACGCGGAACCGACGAACAGATTCACCACCCCGGTAATGAACACGAGCCCGATGATCGTGAACACCGCCGGCATGGCAGCGGCTTCGAGCCAGGCTGCCCCCTGCAGCGCAAACAGGGCGCCCAGATTGGAGCGGCCGAACTCGGCGATGAAGAGCGCGGCAAAAAACGCCATGACGATGTAGTAGCCCATGCCGCTCATGGCCTGGGTCATACCGGCGATGATGTCCCGATGATTACTCACCGTGCCGGCAACGTAGCCGTAAACGATGCCCGGAATAATGAACAGCAGAAAGATCAGCGGCACGATGCTCTTCATGAGTGGGGCGCTTGAAGCCGCGAGCTCACCGTTCGGCGCCCGCCAGGCAGAGCCTTCCGGAAAAGCCGTGAGGATCAGGAGCCCAACGCCGAGCGCCATGGCCACGGTGGCCGCAAAGAGCCCACCGCGCTCGGCGTCCGTCAGCGCCTGCATCTCCTCCGCATCAGCCAGATCACCGTCCTGCTCGAGGTGCTTAAGCCGCGGCTCCACGAGCACCTCCGTGATGTACCAGCCGAGGCCGACAATCAGCAGCGTCGACGCGGAGGTGAAGAACCAGTTGTTCAGAGGATTCAGCGTCAGATTCGGGTCGATGAGCTGGCCACCGGCCTGGCTGATGCCCTGCAGCATGGGATCCAGGGCTGAGGGAACGAAGTTTGCGGAGAACCCGCCAGACACGCCGGCGAACGCGACCGCGATACCGACCAGCGGATGCCGGCCGGCGGCCTGAAAAATCACGGCGCCAAGGGGGATTACCAGCACGTAACCGGCATCAACGGCGCTGTGGCTGATGATCCCGATCATGAGCAGCATGGGTGTGAGCAGCTTCTGCGAGGTCACGTTCAAGAGCGCGCGCAGGCCCGCTTTGATGAAACCCGTGTGGTCGGCGACGCCGATGCCAAGCATGGCCAGCAGCACCACGCCCAGGGGATGAAACTGCACAAAGGTCGTGACCATGTTCGAAAAGAAAGTGGTCAGTGCCGACCCGGTCAGCAGGTTCTCTATCACGATGGCCTCGCCGGAGCGGGGATCAATGTGGGAATAGCTGAACTGGGCCATCACCGCCGAGAGCAGCCAGACCGCAATCAGCAGCAGGAAAAACAGCAGCGCCGGATCCGGCAGCTTATTGCCCGCTCTTTCGATCCAGTCCAGGGCCCGCTTCAGGACACTGCCGTCGCCCTCGACGGCACCGGCAGTGGGCTCTGCCATCTACGCTGTACCCGCTGCAGGGGTTCCGGCATCCCCTTCCGCGGCGCGCACCAGCGATGCCGAGCGCCCGACAAGGAAGAACACATAGCCGCCGACAGCACCCGCCAGGCCCTGCTGCAGCAGGCCGCCGAAGAAGCGGGTGGACGCTACAGGTGACACGTTCAACACCATGGGCATGAGCGTGTGCATGACCATGATGGCCGCGAAGAAACCGACCGTATAACCAAAGCGCCGCCAGCCGGGTCGACCCCGGCAGACGAGCAGCACAACCGGCGTTGCGACGAGGAAGGCCACGGCAATGAGGGACGCGTAAGCCATGAACATGCCTCTGAGGTCATGCAGCGTTGCCTGAGCCCAGACGCCAAAGTCGATATTCATACCCATGACCGTGAGTGCCCCAAGCACGTGCTGGGTCGCGAGCGCGGCACCAATGACGTAGGTGACGAGCACGGCGGCGATGAAGCCGAGAAGAGAACGGATCACTTTTACTTCCACACCCGCAAAAGAATGCCCTAGGATACCGCCTTCCATTTTCCTTTGCGCTTGCATCCGCACCGCCAAATCATGATCCAACGTTTAAGCAGACTTGCCGCTCTCACACTGACTCTGTCCCTGGCCATGACAGTCCTGTCCGCCGAGGCTGCCGCCTACACGCTGACCACAATCATCGATGACCTGGACCGGCCCTGGGGGCTGACTTTTCTGCCCGACGGGCAGCTGCTCATCACAGAACGGGGCGGCGCCCTCAAGCGCATTGACGAGGCCGGCGTCGCCCACCCCATCGACGGTGTGCCGCCCGTTTATTTTGCGGCCTCCGGCCAGAGCGGGCTCTTTGACGTGATCCTTGATCCAGCCTTTGCCGCCAATCAGACGATTTATCTTGCCTACGCCCACGGCAACAGAGCGGCCAACGCAACGCGCATTGCCCGGGCGCGCCTCGAGGGCGACAGCCTCGCAGACGTCACGCCAATCTTCACCGTGGAGCCCATGAAACGATTGCCGCAGCACTATGGCGGCAAGATGGTTTTTCTCGGCGACGGCACCCTGATGCTGACCACCGGCGAAGGCTTCAACTATCGGGAAGCCGCTCAGGACACCTACAACCTCCTGGGTAAAACCGTGCGCATCAATACGGACGGCTCAATCCCCGAGAACAATCCCTTTGCGGACGGTGTCGGGGGCCATCCGGCGGTCTGGACCTGGGGTCATCGGAATCCCCAGGGCCTGCTCGTCGACCAGGTGACCGGGACGATCCTGCTGCACGAACACGGGCCCCGCGGCGGTGATGAGGTGAACGTGATCTTCCCGGGCACCAACTATGGCTGGCCGGCCATCACCTACGGCATGGACTACTCAGGCGCCTACGTGTCGCCCTTCACGGAACACCCGGGGATGGCGCAACCGGTGAAATACTGGACCCCATCGATCGCGCCTTCGGGTTTTGCCCAGGTGGATGGTGATGAATTCCCGGAATGGGAGGGCAGCTTTCTCGTCGGCGCACTCGTCGATGAGGACGTTAAACGACTTTCCGTCGCGGAAGACGGCAGCATTGCCGAGGAATCACTCTTCGCCGAAATCGGCAGCCGCATCCGCGACGTGCGGGTGGCCGCCGACGGCAGCATCTATCTCGTGACCGACGGCAACCCGGGCAGCATCGTCCGGGTTACCGCCGACTAGCCTCAGCCGAGCAGGGCCTTCACCCGGGGCGCGATGTCCTCCGGGGTGACCTGCGGCTCGAAACGTTCAACGACGTTACCAGCGCCGTCTACCAGGAACTTAGTGAAGTTCCAGGCGATGTCGCCGGGCTGTGCGGATTTCAGAAGCTCATAGAGCGGTGCTGTGCCGTCCCCGTTCACCTCGATCTTGGCGAACATGGGGAAATCGACGTCGTAGTTCGATTGCACGAAGTCGAGAATCTCCGCTTCCGTGCCCGGCTCCTGGGCGCCGAATTGATTGCAGGGGAAGCCCAGAACCGCAAAGCCCTGGTCCTTGTAGTCGTGATAAAGGGTACGCAGACCTGCGTACTGAGGCGTGAGGCCTCAGCGGCTGGCAACGTTGACGATCAGACAGAGATTGTCCTGGAACTTGGACAGACTCACGGGCTCGCCGTTGATGTCGTTCATTTCCAGCTGATGGAAATCACTCATGGTGTTCCTCGCTTACCGGTGGACTTGCTGCGCCGCGCGGCGTCGCGCGACGCCCCGATAATAGTCGCTGCCTCGCTTGTTCGACAATGACGACAGCGCCGGGGAACCGTCCTGTAACCGGCACATCAAAACGCAGATGAAAGCAGGTCAGAGCAGATGAGAGCCACAATTGACGACCGTGGGCACGCTCGCCAAACTGCCGGAGCTATGAGTACGCACGATCCAAATCGCCCCGCCGCACCGCGGGAAACCGATTCGATATCCGCTGCCCAGGAACCGGCCTTGGCGTCTGTGGCTGCCTGGCCGGCGCCTTTCCGCACCGGCCTGCTGCTCTCAGCCTTCCTGCTCTTCGCGGCAGCGTTTTCAACTCCCGGCTTCGCCAGCAACGCTGACGCGGGAGCCACGGTGCGCGAGATCACCTGGGACGATCTGCTGCCCGAGGGCTGGAGCCCGCCAAGCTTTTCCATCGATCACTTCTTCGACGCCGCGCCGATCCAGGACGTCAGCCAGGAAGCGCCCGTGGTGGCGGCCATGGACGGCGAGCGTGTGAAACTGCCGGGCTATCTTGTCCCCCTGAGCCTGGAAGGTGAGAAGCTGAAGACCTTCCTCATGGTTCCCTACTTCGGCGCCTGCATCCACGTGCCACCGCCGCCGCCCAATCAGATCGTCTACGTCGAGATGGCCGAAGCCGTCGCACTCGAAGACCCCTATGGCCCGCACTGGGTCACCGGCGTGATGAGTACTGCCGGCTCGGAGACAGAGCTTGCGCAAGCCGCCTACAGCCTTGCCGGCACCCATGTTGAGATCTTCGACTGGGAAGCCATGTTCCCGCAAGAGATCCCGGAGGCCACGCCCGAGGAAGTGCTGGACGAGGTTGAGGTTCCCAGCAGCTGGGAGTGAGTTTCGCTCCGCCCTTGCCGCCGCCAAGGCGTTCGGTCACCATCCCTGCAGGGAGAGCATTTCAGGCCGACCGCCCGATACCAAGCAGGGTAACCAGCAGGGTGAAAAGCGCGGCAGCTGCCTGCAGGATCAACAGGAGAGGAACCTAATGCACAGACGAACATCCTTCATGGCGGCATCGATTCTGAGCCTCGGCGCGCTAGTCGCCACCTCCGTCGCAGCGGAAGAGAGTCAGGGTCAGGCGGACCGGGCCACGGCAAATCGCCAGGCGGTCTTCAAACTGCTCGGCGTGAACATTGGTCCCATCGTCGGCATGGCCCGCGGCGAGGTCCCGTTCGATGCGGCCACAGCCGAGCGCAACGCCCGGCGCATGGCGGCCCTGGCGCCCATGATTCCCGAGCTCTTCGCAGCGATGGACACCCGCGAATTTGATGTCACCACGGAGGCGCTGCCGGTAATCTGGGAGAGCCCCGACGATTTCGCAGAGAAAGCCATGGCGCTTGAAAGCGCGGCCCTGGCCTTTGCTGAAGGGGCTGCCAGCGGCGACCAGGCCACCACCCTCGGAGGCCTGCGCTCCCTCGGCGGCACCTGCGGTAACTGCCACGACTCCTATCGGGTCGACGACGAGTAGTCGGCAACTGGCGCAGGGCTCACTGCCCTGGTGTTGGAACGTTCTGACGGGTGTGCTCTCAGGGCGTCTGGCCGCGGATAAAAAACGCCGCCATCGCCTTGCGGTCCTCTGCCGTGAGGCGGCTGGTATTGTGTTCGATGACCGGCTCCATCTTGCCGCCAACAAATTCACCGCTCGGTTTCAGGCCGAGGGTTAAGAGCAGCGCGAAGCTGTCTTCCGTCCAATCCTCGAGGGCCGCGGCGTCGATGGCTTCTACCTTGCCGCCGGGCAACACCCCGCCGCCAAACTCCCGACTGAGATCAACGATGCCGAGGGCATTGCGTGGCGTATGACATTCGCCGCAGTGGCCGAGATGTCGCGCGAGATAGGCACCCCGGGCAATATCTGCTTCCGCCGGGGCCGGCGGCTCGGGGTTCGTGAGCGCCGCCAGGCGATTCCAGCCGGCGATGGCCCAGCGAAACAGCCACCCCGGCAGCTCATGCTCCGGTGCGGTGCTGGCGACCGCCGGCTGCGCCATAAGATAGGCCGCCATCGCGAGCACGTCTGTATCGGTCATGCCGGCGTAAGACGTGTAGGGAAACGCCGGAAAATAGAAACTGCCCTCCGGCGTGCGGCCATGTTTCATGGCGAGCAGAAACTCCCTGGCCGTCCAGCTGCCAATGCCCGTCTCTAGGTCCGGAGTTATGTTAGGCGCGAAAAAAGTGCCAAAGTCAGATTCGAGCGCCATACCCCCGCTGAGCGCCTGCGGATCCTCGCTCCCGGCGTGACAGCTGATGCAGCCGCCGGCGGCAACCAGATACTCGCCTCGAGCCACGGCATCGGCAGTCTCCGGCAGCTCCAGGTCGGCAACGCCCGGCTCAGCGAACAGCCACCAGCTGAGGGACAGCAACACTACCGCGGCAGCAATCAAAAACTTCTTCATGGTCGCAGTTTCCCCGGGCCTGACGAGGAGATCAACGCGCTCGCAAGGACAGTACAGTAAAGTGCAGGCTTCCACCCTGAGCGGATGCCAGCCACCATCGCTGCCCTTGGAGCCATCGCCTGCGGCCACCCTATCACCGCCAGCGCCGCCGTTGAGATGCTGCAGGCCGGCGGCAACGCCTTCGACGCCGCCATCGCCGCGGTCTGCACGGCAACGGTTGTTGAGCCGGTGCTCGCCTCCCTCGCCGGTGGTGGCTTCCTGCTGGCACGACCAGCGGGCGGGTCGGCGCAGATTCTCGACTTTTTTGTGCAGACCCCCCGCCGGCGGCTGGGCGAGGCCTCCGCCCTCAAGGCGGTGGCAGCCGACTTCGGGACCACAACGCAGACGTTCCACATCGGCGCCGGCGCAATCGCCACTCCCGGGGTAGTGGCCGGGCTCTTTAAAGCCCACCGCGCCTTCGCCAGACTCCCACTGTCTGAGCTTGTGGCACCCGCGGTGGCGGCGGCCCGCGACGGGACTGAGATCAATGCGTTTCAGGCCGGCATTTTCGACATTGTCCGCCCCATCTACGAAAAGACAGCGCCCTATCGCGGCGTCAGGACCGGCACAACGCTGCTGCAGCCGGAACTCGCCGACACGCTCGAAGGCCTGGCCAGAGAAGGCCCCGAACTCTTCTACCAGGGAGAGATTGCCGCGGCCCTGGTCGGGCTCTGCCGGGATGAAGGTGGGCACCTGAATCGGGCAGATCTCGCGCAGTACCAGGTGATCGAGCGTAAGCCACTTCGCTTCAACTACCGGGGCTTTTCCCTCAGCACCAATCCGCCACCTTCCGCCGGCGGCGTGCTGATCCGCCACACGCTCCGCACCCTCGGCGACGACCCACCAACGCCAACGGGCCTGGCCCGGGCCCTTGCTGCCACGGACAAAGCTCGGATGCGCGTCCTTGCGTCGCAGGGCCTCGTTACCCGCGGCACAACGCACATCAGCGTTGCGGACTCAGATGGCAATCTCGCCGCAATCACCCTGTCGAACGGCGAAGGCGCCGGCCGCATGATTCCCGGCACCGGCATCATGGCGAACAACATGCTCGGCGAGGAAGACATCAATCCAGCGGGCATCGATCGCTGGCAGCCCGATGAACGCCTGGGTTCAATGATGGCACCGACCCTCGCAACGTCCCGGCAGCAGGAACTGATCCTCGGCTCCGGAGGCTCGAACCGGATCCGTTCGGCGATCGCTCAGGTCATCGCCAGACGCCTTAACGCCCTCGCGGCGGGAGACTCAGACACACACAACGCCGAAGCCTCCGTGCGGGCACCACGGCTGCATGTGG
>JBCDDI010000153.1:0-7313 GCA_039180365.1 Pseudomonadota bacterium | reverse complement strand
CGAGCCCGGGTGTTAATCACGTGGCACGAATCTCACGCTTCACCTGGGATACCGGCACGGACGTGGTCGATCCCGCTTCAGAAGAAGTCATTCTTGAGGTTGATCAGCCTTACGGGAATCACAACGCCGGCATGATCGCCTTTGGTCCCGATGGTTATCTCTACATTGCCCTCGGTGATGGGGGCAGTGGTGGAGATCCCGACAACTATGCGCAGGATCCGTCGAGTCTGCTCGGCAGCATGCTGCGCATCGATGTGCATCCAACGAACCCCGCCGACGCCTACGACGTGCCCGCGGACAATCCCTTTATCGGTCAGGCCGGCTTCCAACCTGAAACCTGGGCCTACGGCCTGCGCAATCCCTTCCGTTTCTCCTTCGATCGAAATACGGGCGCGCTCTGGCTCGGAGACGTGGGTCAGGGGGCTCGGGAAGAGGTCAACGTGATCGAAGCCGGCGGCAACTATGGCTGGCGGGTGCGGGAAGGGTTTCTGCCTTTTAACGATTCTTTGAATACGCTGCCGCTGTCGGCATTCTCAGATCGAGTCATCGACTACGGGCGCAGCGACGGCGCTTCCGTCATTGGCGGCCACGTTTACCGGGGAACGCGGGTGCCGTCACTGCAGGGTCGTTATCTCTACGGGGATTACGTCTCGGGCAATGTCTGGGCACTCACCTGGGATTCCGTGGGCCGCACGGTGATCGACAATGAACTCATCGCGAACGTCCGGAACATCACGGCCTTCGGAGAAGATACGGCCGCTCACGTACACGTTGTGACCGCCGGCGGCACCATTTATGAGCCTCGGGCCGTGAGCGGCGGCACGCCAAGCGATCCGCCGGCGCTGCTATCGGACACGGGCGTATTCGCCGACCTCCCATCCCTGACCGCGGCGAGTGGCTTCATCGAGTACGAGTTGAACGTGCCATTCTGGTCCGATGGCACCGTCAAACGCCGCTGGGTAGCGGTACCGGACGGCGAGCGGGTCGACTTCGACGCAACCGGCGCCTGGTCCTTTCCGGTCGGGACCGTCGTGATCAAGCACTTTGAGCTGGAACTGACGGAAGGCAATGCCAGCAGTCGCCGCCGTCTTGAGACCCGTTTACTCGTTCATCGCGAAGATGGCTGGCGCGGCTTCACCTATCGTTGGAACGGCACCGGCAGCGACGCCACGCTCCTCCCAGGCAGAGCAGAAGAAACCATCACCGTTACGCTCGCCGCCGGTGGCACCCGCGATCAGCGCTACGTTTATCCGTCCCGAACGGAGTGCCTCAGCTGCCACACGGAAGCCGCCGGCGTTACGCTGGGCCTAAGGACCCGGCAGTTGAACCGCGACTTTGCCTACCCCGCTGCGGTCGATAATCAGTTGCGCAGCTGGAACAACATCGCGCTCTTCGACAGAGACATCGGCAGCACGAGCTTCGAAGCCTATGCCGCCAGTGACGATGAGTCGGTGGGCCTCGAGACCCGGGCGCGCGCCTACCTGGCCGTGAACTGCGCCCAGTGCCATCAGCCAGGAGGCGGTGCACCGACGACGCTCGATCTCCGCTTCGACGTTGCGGCACAAGATATGAACATTATTGACGTGGTACCGGACGCAGGCGATCTCGGCATTGCCGATGCGCGTCTTGTTGCTCCCGGTGATCGGGCGCGGAGTGTGCTTTATCAGCGGATGGTGGGGCTTGGTGCGGAGCGCATGCCGCCCGTCGGTTCCCACGTGGTGGACGAGACCGGCGCAGACCTCATTGGTCGCTGGATCGACAGCCTTTGAGCGCCTGTGCTGTTGCTCGCTAAGGGCCCTGGTTCAGGACTGCTCGGCTTCCTTCCAGGCCGCCACTTCCGGAAGGGCGACCTGCTCGAGGAGCGCAACCTGGGCGCTCTGGTCAGCCTCTCGATTTGCAGCAGCCAGCGCGTCGTACCAGAGTCCGGCGGCAGCAAGGCTCGTCGCATCTTCAACTGCGCCCCCGCTTAAGAGGCCATCGCCGTGTATGTACTCGACGGTTGCCAGGGCAACAATGTCCCGAGCCCGGCGGTCTTCATCGCGGATGATTGCCACGGACCAGCGATAGGCCACACCGGCTTCCAGTGCCAGGCCCGCGGCCTCAAGGTCGAAACGATGGATGCCCGCCTGCAGGGGAGCGACGCTCCGAAAGCGGAGCGCTGGCTCGATGCCATCTTCCCGAATCACAACAAACTCGAAGGGGCCCGCATGGTCTTCCGAGAGCCACCAGTACAGTTCCGGCGCGGGTTGAGCGGTCAGCCCCGTGTGTTCCGGGGCCAGCACCGCAAGCTGGACATTGCTGCCGGCCGAGCGCGTGCCGCCGCCGACACGGGTCTTTGGCGCGCCGCGACGGGGTGGTACATAAACGGTTGCGACTGAGGGTGTGGCGGCCACGGCGGTGTTATCTGCGTCCGCAGGAGCTGCTTCCGCATCAGTGGCGGCTCCAACCGCTCCGGCTGCATCTGCATCCCGCTCAAGGGCATCGGCCCGATCTGAGGTGTGCATGTCGAGCTGGTCGTCGGCCAGAACCGTCGTGGCTGCTCCGCAGAGCAGCGTCAGGATCAGAAGGTGACCTTTTATCTCTGTCATCGCTGTCATCACTGTCCTCCCTGGAAGGGGCTCTGGTGGAGCCCGATGACCTTGCCGGCTTCCGGATCCACATCGTCGAGATGTTTCACGAAAGCCGCCACGGCTTCTTTCCTGCCTTTGAGACTGATGGGTCCGAGCGACTCCCAGCCTTTGTCGTTCTCCAGCAGCCGCAGCGTGGTCGCGCTGGTGAGGATCCGGCTGGCGCTGGGGGCGCGATTGTCGTCGAGTTCCTTGGCGGTGCTTTCAAGGCGTGCGGCAACGTTCACGGTATCACCAATGGTCGTGTACTTGGAACGCTGCCGGCTGCCAACGGTGCCCGCCACCACGGTGCCGGTGTGAATGCCGAAGCGCACGGCGTAAGGGTGCTGCTGCGGATGCCCCAGAGCGCGAAGTCGACGGCTGATGGCCTGGGCACAGCGGATGGCGTTGCGAGCATCTTCTTCGATGTCCGCGCCGCTGCGCCGGAAGGGCACACCGAAGTTCGCCTTAACACCGTCACCAAAGTAGTCGTCGATCATGCCGCCGTGCTCGAGAATCGTCTCGGTGGTGATAGACAGGAACGGCTGCAGCCAGGCGAGCAGCGAGTCGCTGGGAAGCCGCTCGGTCTGTCGGGTAAAGCCCTGCAGATCGACGAACATGACCGTAGCGGTCAGGCTTTGCGGCTTGAGCGTACCTTCGTCGAGCAATTCACCGCGACGCTGCCAGATCTCTTCGGCGACCTGCGGCGAGACCTGCACATTGAGCAGGTCCTTCAGGTCCTGGCGTTCCCGGCGTGCGCGCTGTACCAGATAGGCGGTAACGAGGCCGGTACTCGCCGTCCAGCCGACCGCCATGGGGATCACGGGAAACCAGAAGTCGGAGACGAACAGGAGCAGTCCTCCCGCCGTAATACCGAGCACGCCTGCTGCGACGATCGCTGATAGCCGGGTTGCTGAACCAGCCAGCAGGCCGCACACACCGCCGGCAAAACAGGCGAACACCAGAAGAAAGGTATCAAGGACGGGACCCGGGGCGGCCATGGGTTGACTGTCGCCGTGACCAGCCCGGATCAGTTGATCGACCAGCAGGCCGTGGACGGCGATGCCGGCGATCTGCGGGTCACCGTTCCAGGACCAGCGGCTCTGCGAGGAAACAAAGCTGTCCTTCACGCTCTGGGCGTTAACGCCAAGGATGACAACCCGGCCTTCTAGGGCCTGCGGGTCGATGTGATCGTTCAGGAGAGCACCCAAGGAGTAAGTTGGGAAGGCATCCGGCTGCCGGCGGTGGTCCATGAGGAACTGATAGCCCGCGTTGTCGACGTCCGCGTAGGCGCCGAAGCGTGCCGGTATCGGTGCGATGAGTGTGGGCCCGAGACGGAAGTGCTCGGGATCTTGAGCGTCCGGGCTCAGGCCAATGCCCTCGGCCGCAAGGTAGCTCAAGGCAAGCCGCAGCGAAAAGGACCAGTAGACGTTGTCGCCGTCGTCGAGAAAGGCAATGCCGCGGCGAACGATACCGTCCGAATCGAGCACGAGGTCGCTGAAACCGATGCGGCCGTCCGCAGCCAGGGCTGCGGGTGCTGCCACCCCTGGGCTTGCTGCGGTATCCACTTTGAGAATGCCGATCAGCTGCTCGGTGTTCTCAAAAGTCCGGGCGAGGGCATCGGTCCCCGGCGGCACGGCGACGTCGCGATAGATGTCGATGCCGATGACTCGCGGCGAATGGCCCTCGATGCGGGAGATGATCTCGGCAAGGTCCGCGTCCGTGATGGGCCATCGGCCCATGGCCTGAATGTCGGCTTCGGTGATTTCGATGAGCGTCACAGCGGGTGCGTCGTTTGCGGCCGGGCGCAGGGCCAGCCCCAGGTCATAGCCGGTGAGTTCCAGGGGCTGCGTCAAACCCTGGCTCCTGGCCAGGAGCAGGACGGCCGCGCTGAGCAGACTGATGAAGATCGCGGCAACCATTAAACTGCGTCTGTCTTCGATCACGATGCCTCCGGGTCTCTCCTGCTGAGGTGGCTGTTCGCCATGATTTGCTTCATTTACGGAAGGCATAGTGCGTAATGATGGCATGAACCTCTGTCAGGGAGCCGACAGAAGCAGACGCTCTGCGGTAAGCTCGGAGCGGTTGGACTGACCCAACGGTGAAAGGGAGGGATTTACGTGGCTGAGAAGCTCAATCTTCTGGACGGTTTTCCGTCGCTCTCGCTCAAAGTGGCCGGGGGTGGCACGATCAATTTACCCGAGGACATTTCAACCCCCTACGCGATCGTCCTCTTCTATCGGGGCCACTGGTGACCCTTCTGCCGCCGACTGTTAGTCGGCTATGAAGAACACCTGGCGGAATTTGAAGCCCTCGGGACTTCTATTTACGCCGGCACCGTAGACACCGAAGACGAAACGCTGGAGGTGGCCAAGGATCTCAGTTTTCCGGTGGCTTACGGCATGACCCGGAGCGATGGCGATGCCATCGGCGCCTGGTGGGAGGAACGTCGGGATCACATTCAGCCCTCGGAGTTTCTGCTCACGGAATCCGGGCGCGTGCTGTCATCCTGTTATGCGAGTTCGCCGATCGGTCGCACGGATCCGGTGGAAGCCATCAACCTCCTGAAGATTCTCGCCAAGCGCAAGGGCTGAGCGACTAATCCCGGCGGTTCTGGTAGTGCACCTTCCGACCGCGGAAGGGCGCTTCCCGGCTTTCGTCGTAGCGGGAGCCGGGATCAGCCAGTGCGAAGAGCGGTTCCAGGCAGCCGTGGTCTCCAAGGAGCCCTTTCAGTAAAGGCTGAGCGCTTTCAGGCACGGCCCGCGCCTGGCGCTGCAGTTCCTCAAGGCACCAGACGCGATATTGAGACACCGGCACGTCCCGGTAGGGCACGCCTTCGATGATCGGATCGAAGCGGCTGAGACCCTGCTGCCAGGCTTTCGCGTTGTCATTCAGGTAGGGCAGATAGGCGCTGCCAACGCTTTCAAGAATCGGACTCAGGTCCGCTGGCAGCGCCGCAAGGAACGGGCCTTCAGTGCTGCCGCCGCGGGCGTTCCAGAGCCGCGCCTGCCAGGCAAAAACCCCCGGTGCTTCTGCCCGCATGATGTCTGAAGCCGTCGGATCCTGAGCGAAGTGGCGGAACATTGAGGCGAAGAGGCCGAAGTCGGCGACGCTCGGTGACTCACCGAGCAGATAGGGCCGCTGGGCGAATACCCGCTCGAGGTGCGCCAGCGTGTTGAGATAGATGGACTCCACGTGGTCCCAGGTCTCTTCGCTGACGCCGTCTTTACGGACGTATTCACCCAGCTGCCGGCGGCGGATAAAAAAGCGCTTGATAAAGCCCGGCTGCGGGACGTCGGCCAGCAGCTCATCCACAATCTTCCGCGACAGATGCAGCCGGTCCGCACGGTAGCTCCAGCGATAGTGCATGGCTGGCCGCCAGAGCCACTCCTCGAAGTAATCCTCGAGCAGCAGGCTGACAAAGCGAAGCACGGGATCTGCCGGCAGCACGGAAGGTTCCGGTTGCTCGGCTTCGAACCAGGCGATCATCGGCGTGGTGTCCGTCATGAACCGGCCGTCGGGCAGCTCCACGGCCGGCATCTGGGCGGCGCCGGTCTCCGCTTTCAGGCGCCGCATGAGCGCCGGATTCAGCGTAACGAACTCGTGCGGGATTTCCTTGTAGCGCAGATACGCTTCCATCTTCCCGGTGTAGTAGGAAATTTTGAGACCGTAGAGACGCAAGGGCTGCGAAGCGTTCACTGAATCCGAGGCAGTCATGGCGTCAGGGCCGGCGGATGCTCAGCGGAGCGCCCGGCTCTCCGTTGATTCCGGCGCACTCAAAAGGCCTGCAAGCGCGTCAATCAGAGAGCTGATAAAAAGCTCGGCCTTTTTACCGCGGAAGGCGCTGCGCTGCTGGGCATGCTGGTAGATGGAAGCCGCGCACAGTCGGACGGCAAATTCCATACGCTGGCGATAGGTCGCCTCATCGAGACCGGTGAGTGTCGCTTTCAGGCGTTCCGCCACCGCCTGCCCGCTGCTGCCGCCGGCGCCACCGCGACCCACGCGGTCGAGAGCCGATGATTCGATGAGGGCCAGTTGATGGCCAAAGGCCTGAATGTAGTTGCGGAAGCCGGCGTCAGCACTGGCAAGCTCAAAGGCTGGGCGGACCATCAGCTCGCAGAGTTCCCGGAGTGTGGGTTCTTCGGTCCGCGCGAGCAGCGCAGCCAGGAGCTCTTCCCGCTTGGCGACGGTCTCTGCAGCTCGATCGCGCTGGATGGCGGCGATCAGGCCCCGGAGATTGCCGAAGTGGTACTGCAGTGCCGAAGTATTCTTCTGCTCGGCCAGGTCGAGGATCTCGCGGATGGTGACGCTCTCGATGCCACGGTCGGCGATGAGCGTCTCTGCCGCGCGCATCAGGGTCTGTCGCGTAGCCTCGCCGCGGGCACTGCGGCTCCCTCGCTCCGTCTCTGCATGCTTGGTTTTGGCTTCAGCTTCGTTGCGCGATTTCATCTTCCACTCGCCAGATACGATCCTGTCCCCAGCAGCTGAAGCTGTCGCTTCGACTGCCGCCGCTCACCCTGAAGCTTGGCACACCCCAGAGTCCGGCGCCCAGCATCGCCTGCAGATTTTCTTCGAGGTCCGCCTCCCAGTCGGTGCCGGTTCTTGCGGCCTGGAGGGTTTCCCAGTCGAGGCCGGCGGCCGCGGCCACCTGCTGCAAGCCCGCTTCGGTACCGATATCAACCCCGTCTACCCAGGCACCTTGCAGAT